>PXSX01000068.1 GCA_003022655.1 Bacteroidetes bacterium QH_1_64_81
TCGCTTCGAGTTGGAGCGCGGCCTGATCGACGGCTCGGTGTCTGTAGACGAGTTGCCGGAGCGCTGGAACGCGGCGATGGACGACTACCTCGGCGTGGTGCCCGAGACGGACGCGAACGGGGTGCTGCAGGACGTGCACTGGTCGCAGGGGGCCTTCGGCTACTTTCCCACCTACACGCTCGGCTCCCTCACGGCCGCTCAGCTCGAAGAGGCCGTCCAGGACGACCTGCCGGATCTCTCCGACCAGATTGCCAACGGCCGCTTCGGTCCGCTGCTCGACTGGCTCCGTGCCCACATCCACCGGCACGGCCGCATTCTCAAGGCCTCCGCCCTTCTCAATCGGGCCACCGGCGCCGACCTCTCTTCGGATCCCTGGCTCCGGTACGTCCGCGACAAGTTCGGCGCGCTCTACGACCTGTCGTAGTCGGTGCACCGGGCCGCACGCCGCCCCCAAACACCACCGCCCGGCGGCCAAACGGCCATCGGGCGGTTGCTGCGGTCGTCGAATGGAGGTCCGGATACGCCCCGGAGCATACCGCTCAGTTCTGCGGCGTGATTGTGACCTCGATGACCTCGTGGGACGGATCATACTCGAATCCGTCCTCCTCCAGAAGGCCATCGTTGTCTGGGTCCCCGACGCGGGCGATGTCGTCCCCTTCATCGGGCCCGAAGTCGCCGCTTTCCGGCTGGCGCGGCGCCTGGGCCCGCCCGACGCCCGACTCCTCTTCGGGTTCAGTTCCGGCATCGTACACGTGGACGCGCTGGGTCACGCCGCCGTTGCGCGGCGCGTCGTTCGTGAACAGCGGCATGCCCGACGACTCGAAGGCCAAGTAGAAGTCATTCGACTGGATGAACATCGTCGCGAATGAGAACTGATCTCCCGGGATTCCTTCAACCGTGAACGACTGACTCATGCCCGGCGGCGTCGGGCCGCTGCCGAAGGTGCCTGTGCTTTTTACACCGTCAGCGCCTTCCAGGGCCTGCACTAGGGTCCCCGGATTGCCATCCTCGCCGATCATCCGAATGCCGTCGGAGGCCGATCCGCCCACGTTGTGGAAGGACACCTCGTCGCTGTGCACCGCGTAGGCCCCCGGCGAGAACGGAACCAGCACCCCCGTGATGGGCGTGATCGCTTCGGCCCGCACGCTTGCGTTTGCATCCTCGGCCTGCTCTTCAAGCCCTTCAATCGGGAACTCCGACTCCGCTGTGCCGTCCGGCGCGAAGAAGAGGACGTCGTCCCCGGACACCGGATTCTGGTCAATGTGCGCGGCAAAGACGCCGGGGGAAATGGCGACCGGTCGTTCCTCGTCGGAGGACTCGGAGGTGAGGACGGTGTTCGTCTCGTCGCTGACGTTCTCGATCGTGACGGTAAACTCGTAGACGCCGCTGTTCTCGCTGCCC
>PXSX01000069.1 GCA_003022655.1 Bacteroidetes bacterium QH_1_64_81
TGCCACAGGCCCCAGCGAGAACGTGGGTCCAAGTTCGGAATGCTCGTCCGCCAAACATAGGGCCACTGGGCTGGGCGCGGCAGTATGAAGCGAGGGCACCTCCTCCCCTCGCAGGAAGGGCCCGCCGCCCTCGAAGATCGGGGTCCGGAGTGCTACGGGACCGTCGGTACGGGACGCCCCCGTCACGCAGCGTGTGCCGGCTCCACGTCCGGCTTCCACTTGATGTTGCAGCCCATGGACGGATGCTGCTCCATGGTCACCTTGCCGGTCTCCAGCAGTTCGTCGAGGGCCTGGCGCAGGTCGCCGCCGTGCGCTTCCGTACCGTCGGGACGCGTCTCGTCGAAGCGGCCCCGGTAGGCGAGCGTCCGCTCCTCGTCGAAGACGTAGATGTCGGGCGTGCAGGCCGTCTCGTAGGTACGTGCTACCTCCTGCGACGCGTCCTGCAGGTAGGGAAAGGGATAGTCTTTTTCCCGGGCGCGCTCGGCCATGCTGTCGAAGGAGTCGTCCGGATAGTTCTCCGGATCGTTCGAGCAGATGCCTACAAACTGCGCGCCGCGCTGCTGATACGTGTGGGCCACGTCGAGAAGGGCGTCCTCGATGTGCTGCACGTATGGGCAGTGGTTGCACATGAAGACGACCACGAGCACGTCCGCGTCGTCGTAGTCCGTGAGTGAGCGGTAGTCGTCCCCACGGTCGTCAACCTCGGGATTGGCGGCGGGCAGCGAAAAATCGGGAGCCGGGTGACCCAGCTCCATCATGGTGGACTCGGTAACGGCCATGATCGATCTCAACGGTTATTCAGCAGCAACGGTCGGAAAAATGCAAACCCTGTCACGCGGGTGGGACGTGTGATTCGTGAAGCGTGATTCGTGAAACGTACGTGGTTGGGAAGACACATTCCGCCTCAGCCGCACCCTTCACGCATCACGACTCCTCTCTCGATGGCCGTTGGGACTCCCTCTTCCCCACAATGCCTCCCTCACTCAGCCCCCCGATAGAGGTCGTGGGCATCAATGTAGGTGCGTACGGCGTCCGGCACGAGATACCGGATGGACCGTCCCGCCCGGCGGCGAGCCCGGACTTCGGTCCCCGACACCTCCATAACCGGGGCGGCCACGTACCGGACGCGGTTGGCAAAGCGGGGTTCGGCCACTGACTCGATCCCCCCCGGTCGCTTGTAGACGATGAGGGGTACACGCTCCGCAATCTCGCCGGGCCGGTGCCACTCCGCGAAGTGATCGAGGCTATCACTGCCGATGATGAGGGCGAAGTCCGTGTCGGGATGCTGGTCCTGCAGCACCCGAAGGGTCTCGACCGTGTACGATACGCCGTCCCGTTGCACCTCGAGGTCGCAGATTCGGAAGTGAGGGTTCGACTCCACGACGCGTCGGGTCATCGCGAGCCGATGCTCGACGGCCACCAACTCGTCGTTGGGCTTGTGAGGAGGAGTGGCATTCGGAATCCACCACACCTCCGACAGGTCGAATTGGTCGCGGACGACCTCGGCGACGATGCGGTGCGCAACGTGTGGAGGATTGAAGGACCCTCCAAAGAGACCAATATCCATGGCACCTCGGGCCAGCGTGACCCCCTCCGCTTAGTTGGAGCCGCGGGACGTGTCCTCCTGCGCAAGCGATTGCTCTCCGTCGCGGGCCTGTACACGATCCAACTTGCGCCGGGCCTCGCTGTACAGCGACTCCGCCTTATTCAGCAGATCGCTCTCGGGGAAAAGCTGCGTGAGGCGATTGTAGTTCTCGATCGCCTTCTGGTACCGATCAGCCCGCTTCTCCTGAACGCTGCGATCCGCGAATCGGATGTACGTGCGGACAGCCCCCAGGAGCGCATCGTCGGCCCACGGGGTGTCTGGATACTGGTCGAAGGCCCCTTCGTACACCGTCGTGGCGGCCTTCCACATCTCCCGCCGCTCATAGAGCTGGCCCGCGGCGTACTTTTTCCGGGCAAGCTTCGCTCGGAGTTCGTTGACTTTCTCTTTGGCCTCCGGCACGAGCTCGTGGTTCGGATGCCGGTCGACGAAGAGCCGGAAGAGAGAGATGGCTTCCCGCGAATCCGACTGGTCAAGTCGGTACATTGGGGAGCGCAGGTAGTACGAGTTGGCCCGTTCAAATTCAGCGCGGGGGATCAACTCGTTGTTGCGGTAAAGCTGCGTGAAGCGCTTGAACTCGTTTGCGGCCACCAGGTGTTTTCCCAGCTTGCGCTGGGCCATGGCGAGCTTGAAGCGAGCCTTCGGCGCCCACTCGTTTCCACGCCCGTATTCGAACACGGCCCGGAAGAGGCGGATGGCCTGCTGGTAATCCTCTTCCTCCATCTGAGTCATGCCCTTCTTGTAGGCATCTTCGGGTCCCTCCCCGAAGAATGCAAAAAGCAGAACGGGGACGAGAACCGAAAAACGCATGGAGGGATGCCAGTACCAGGACAGAAGCCAATGGAGGTCGCTCCCGAATCGCCGCTGCGCCTTTCGTCCAGCCCGCTGAGCGCACAGAACAGACAGCGCCGGGCCAAATCGGTGGGGGGAGGGTCTGTTCCTCCCGGGGCCTTTAAGCCCCGATGGATCGTGTCGGTACGGGCACACCTGCCTTCTCTACCGAAGGAGCTCGATCTGTTGGTTGCGGTATCGGTGGATGAACATCGACTGGTTTACGTTTTCTCCCTCGAAGCCGATGCGCATCCCAAGGCCCTCGTACGTGGGGGCGGCGCGGAGCGTGCGGGGAGTCAGCTGAGAAGGCGACGGGGAGAGCTCGGACAGCACAAACTGCGCGACATCGTATCCCGCGTAGGCTAAGCGCCGCCCGTCGGCGGACAGCTCGTCCGGCGTTGTGCCGGTCAGAAGCTGATAGCGGCGGACGAATCGTTGCACGGCCGGTCGGCTCGTCTGCACGTGAAAGCCGTTCGTGTAGGTGGCCTGCATGTCACTGGCCGTCTCCGTGAAGGGGAGGTCGTGCCATTCGGCGTTGCCGAGCGCCCGTGTCCCCGGCAGCACCTGCTGTATGCCGGTGAGAACCCCCTGTATTTTGCCCGCGGCGCCCCGTCCCGACACGGGCAGATAGAAGGCCTCCGCCCGGGCCACGAGCGAGTCAACGACGGCCGAATCCGTCTTGGCCGCGCCGGACTTCCGCTCGATCCGAAGCGAACCCTCCTTGATCAGCGCAGGGAGCCGCGACCAGTCGCGCGGGTCTTGGAGCGGAATCGTGAGGGGGACCTCCAGGCCCCGGCGACGAGCCTCGGCCTCGAACCCCTCGGCCATGCGCGCGCTGTAGCTGTTGCCGGACTCGTAAATGACTCCGGCGCGATCGATGAGGAGACCATTCTTCGCAACCCGCGCCATGGCCCGGCCGCGCGCCGAAATCGTCGGGTTGGCCTGGAAGACGTAGTCG
>PXSX01000070.1:0-1387 GCA_003022655.1 Bacteroidetes bacterium QH_1_64_81
AAGGTGGCGCGCCTGCAGGACGCCGACCTCACGAGCGTGCCCCCCCGCGACGACCTCGGGTTCGACGCGGAGGCGCTCGCGGCGGCTGTGGCGAAGACCGATGCGGCCCTCACGGTCCTGGCTACGCCCAACAACCCGACCGGGCTGGCCATGACGCTCGACGAGATTGAGCGCGTGGTGGCGGCAAGCCCGGGGTTCGTGGTGGTCGACGAGGCCTACGTCGAGTTCAACACGGAGGGCACCGCCGCCGAGCTTCTCGACCGCCATCCTAACCTCATCATCCTCCGTACCCTCTCCAAGGCCTTTGGGCTGGCGGGCATTCGGATCGGCTACCTCATCGCCCACCCCGCCGTGGTGCGCGAGCTCATGAAGGCGCGGCTCCCGTTCATGGTGGACCGCTTCGCGGAGCAGACGGCCCTGGCGGTGCTGCAACGATGGGACCTCGTCGAAGACCGCGTGCGTCGGATGCAGGCGTCAATCAAAGACGTGACCGACGCCCTTCAGTCCCGACGGATGCCGGGAGTGGAGGTGGTGCCGTCGCAGGCGAATTTCGTCATTTTCACGACACCCGCCCCGGCCGACGCCTTACAGGACCGATTGGCCGACCACGGCGTCCTCGTTCGCAACATGGGCGGATATCCGGAGCTGGAAGGCTATCTGCGGGTCAGCGCGGGGACCGACACGGAGAACAACGCGTTCCTGGGTGCGTTGGAAACGTCGCTTCACGAGGTCGCCCCCTGACCCTGGCTCGTAGGCGGAAAATCTCTTCTCGATGGTCGGAGTGCGGGGCGTCGATTTTCGTTTTCGGGTACTGGACACTCTCTCTGAATTCACTGAGCTCGCGATGGATTTTACTCGGGTAGACATTATTGGTCTCTCCACCAGTCCTTCCAGCGGAGGGGCCTACGCCCTGGTACTGGGAGAGGTTGAGGGCAACCGCCGCCTGCCAATTATCATCGGCGCGTTTGAGGCCCAGGCGATCGCGCTGGAGCTGGAGAAAATCCAGCCGCCGCGCCCGATGACGCACGACCTGCTGCGCGACACCTTTGAGGCGGTAGAGGTAGAGGTCACGGAGGTCGTGATCGATGAGCTTCGGGAGGGCACCTTCTTCGCCAAGATTCGCTACCGCCACGACGGGGAGGAGCACCAGCTCGACTCCCGCCCCAGCGACGCCGTGGCGCTCGCCGTTCGGGTCGACGCACCCATCTTCGTCGCCCCCATGGTGCTGGACGAGGCCGGGATCGTCGCCGAAGACGAATCCGACATCTCCTCCCTCGCCGAGCAGGCCGAGGAAACCTCGGTCGAAGAGGAAGAGATGGGCGGCACCGAGCTCGAAAAGAAGCAGAAGAAACTGGAGAAGGCCATCGAAGAAGAAAACTATGAACGT
>PXSX01000070.1:1442-2456 GCA_003022655.1 Bacteroidetes bacterium QH_1_64_81
GGCGACTCACGAAGGTAAATACGCAACGGCTTTCGATGAGCGGATGCAAGAAGCCCGGTCTCAGGCCGGATTGCTTAACTTTACACTTTTCTCAAACGCTCCCACACCCTCACACTCCCCCGCTCAACCGCTCCCACGCCCACACGCCGAAACGCCCACACGCCCCCACACCCGACCGCCCACACGCTTCGACTGAATGTCTTCCTCCGTCCAGACCGCCGTCCGCCGCGTATCTCCCGATGATCTGGGGACCTTTCCGGACCTTTTCGTCGACTACTGCACTCACTTCGACACCGTGGCGGACATCTACGCGGGCGACTGGCAAGACATCGCGGCCCGGCGTGAGGCGGCCGACGCAGCAGCCCGGCGCCCCGCCGACCGCGACGCACTGGCCGACGTGCTGCTCGACCAGAACGAGCGCTGGGGCCTCGACGCGGCGACCCGGTCGCACATCCAGGCCCTGCGCGAGCCGGACACCGTCGCCGTCGTGACGGGGCAGCAGGTGGGACTCTTCACCGGGCCGCTCTACACCCTCTACAAGACCATCACCACGCTCCAGCTGGCGGAGGAGTGGGCCGAGCAGACGGGGCGCACGGTGGTGCCCATTTTTTGGGTAGAGGGGGAAGACCACGACTTCGAGGAAATCGCCACCGCGCACGTCCTGCACCGCAACGAGGTCGTTCCGCTTACCTACGACCCCAATGTGAACGAAAACCCCGGCGCCGTCGGGCGGCTTACCCTCACCGACGCGATCGACGACGTGCTCGCCCGCCTCGACGAGGCCCTGCCGCCGTCCGACTTCAAGCCGGCCGTGATGGAGCGGGTGCAGGCCGCCTACCAGCCGGGCATCCGGCTCGAGGACGCCTTTGCGCGACTGCTGCGCTCGCTGTTTGAGGACGAAGGCCTCGTCTTCGTCAATCCGGACGATGCGCGCCTGAAAGCCTTGAGTCGCCCCCTGTTCCGCCGCGAGCTGGAGGACCCGCAGACGCCCGCCGCCCGAATCGACGCCACCAG
>PXSX01000070.1:2542-3260 GCA_003022655.1 Bacteroidetes bacterium QH_1_64_81
GCTCCGCGGCACCGACCGGACGTTCTCGCGGGCCGAGCTGCTGGATCGCCTCGACACCGAGCCCGAGCACTTCAGCCCCAACGTCGTCCTGCGCCCGCTCATGCAGGATCACCTCCTGCCCACGGCGGCCTATGTGGCGGGGCCCGGCGAGGTCTCCTACTTTGCCCAGTACGGCGACGTGTATGACTGGGCGGATCTCGACATGCCGCTCATCCATCCGCGGGCGAGCGTCTCCCTGGTCGAAGGGAAGGTGCAGAAGGTGCTCGACAAGTACGACCTCACGGTCGCTGATTTTCGGGCCGACCCGGAGATCCTCTTCCAGGACGTGGTCGTTGAGATGATGGAGGTGGACGTGGACGCCGTCTTTTCGGAGACAATGCCCCAGCTCCATCAGGCCCTCAATGCCCTGAAGCCCGAGGTGGAGGCCGTTGATCGGACGCTCGGCTCCTCGACCGAGGCGACCCGGGCCGCCATCATCGACGAGATGGAGGCGCTGAAGCAGAAGGTGGTCCGCGCCGAGAAGCGACAGCAGGACGAGGTGCGGGCGCAGCTCAAAAAGGCCCACGTCAACCTCCGCCCGAACGGACACCTCCAGGCACGCACGATCAACGTGCTGTACTACCTGAACAAGTACAGCCCCGACCTGATCGACGAGCTTCAACACATGCTCCCCACTGACACCTCCGCGCACCAGGTCGTGGAATTGTAAGGGTGGAGG
>PXSX01000071.1:0-7782 GCA_003022655.1 Bacteroidetes bacterium QH_1_64_81
AGGCGCCACAGGGCGTCGCCGTAGAGCCACCCCGTGTCGCCCCCGAGGTGCTCAATGGTGTCGAAGGCAATGGTCGGCGGGGCCGCTACGTCCACGGATCGCTCCTCCCGGTAGAGGCCCTCGCTGATATCCAGCTGTGTAAACGGGGCCTCGTTGGGCGTCGAGGAAACGGCACTGTTCCAGACGGTGGGGATGGTGCCGGACTCGGCCCGGCGCAGGGCCAGTCGGACGGCGGCCTCGAATGATATGGGTTCAATCTCCGGGAAGAGGGTTCGAGCCTTCGACGGGTCGTCCACGACGACCTCATTGTCGAGTCCTTCGATGAGGGGCCGGGCAATGGTGTTGGAAATCGGGGTCACGAGTCCAACCCAGTGAGAGGAGAAGCGTGGCGTCAGAAGCGGCACGTTCACAATCCGCCGATTGAGGCCCCGTATAGCGGCGTACTTCGTAAACATCTCAGCGTACGTGAATACGTCGGGGCCGCCGATCTCTATAATCTCTCCGGCACTGTCGGGCTGATCGAGGGCCGCCACGAGGTACTGAAGCACATTGCGGATGGCGATGGGCTGGGTGGGCGTGCGGACCCATCGCGGACAGATCAGAACGGGCACCCGCTCGGTGAGGTAGCGAACCAGCTCAAACGAGAGGCTTCCCGACCCGACAATCTGCGCGGCCCGGAATTCGGTGACAGGGACCGATCCATCGCAGAGCACCTTGCCGGTTTCAATACGGCTTTGCAGGTGCTTGGACTGCTGTTCACCCTTCGGTCGCATGCCCCCGAGGTAGACGATCCGCTGCACGCCCGCCTCGTCGGCGGCCCGGCGGACATTGGCGGCGGCCCGGCGGTCCCGGTCCTCGAAGGTGTCTTCCCCAGCCCCGAGCGAGTGGATGAGGTAGTAGACCGCCTCGACATCCTCCATGGCCGGCGGTATGGTGTCGGCCTTCAGAGCATCGCCCACGGCGACCTCCACCCGGTCGCTCCACGGCTGCGCCCGGAGCCGCTCGGCATCGCGCACGAAGCACCGAACCGTGTACCCCTCTTGCAGCAGGCAGGGCACGAGACGACCCCCCACGTAGCCAGTCGCACCAGTGACGAGGACGGTCGAGGAGGAAGGAACCATAATTAAGGACAAGTGTGCGGACAGGTCTAGATCGTCCCCTACGGACGAAGGGAAAAATGGATTGTAGAAACAGACAGGCCCCTGAGTCCTTGCGGGGGGCATTACGAGAACGTTTCACCGAGAGGCGGAAACCAGAGCCCCTCCGCTGGACTTCCATCCAACAAATGCACCTTGGACCGGCGCTGGTCCCAGGAGCAACTTCCTCCCACGCACTTCTCAAAACGAACCAATACCCAATCATGGCTGAATTAGATGACACCAAGACGTGGCCGGAGCTCGCCATCCGTCTATACGATAAGCTTACAGGGCGAGGCGCACAGATCACTTACGAGTTCGACGACTTCGATCTCCACGTGCCGAGCAAGGTCGGCGACGATGCCGAGCATGCGCACTGGAGGATGAACGGGACCCTCAGGATCAGGACGAAGGAGAACGAATCCTAGGTGCTCCCCTCCGGCCAGTGTTTCACAAAACGGCTCCGCGGGGGGCGTCTATTCGACAGAAGGACGCCCCCTTCCCGGTGCCGTTCTGAGGTTCTCCATTTTCTGTCCCCATCCCTCGCGATGCGGGACTTCCGACGATTCATCTCTCTCACGGATGCGCCCACGTTCGACATGTCCCTTCCCCTCGAAGTTCTCGCCGACCTCCAACTGGCCGTTGACGGAGAAGACATCGACATTCGGGGAACAGGGGATCGGATTGTTATAGACCTCCCTAGCCTGCGGGCGGGGCGTCGTCTCCTTGCATCGGGTCCCTTTGCCACCGACCGCGCCCAGACAACCGGCCGCGTTCACGAAGCCCTCCGGATCTCGGGCCTCACTGCAGAGGTGCGTCTGCGAGGGGATTCGATTGCCCGGATCGGGGCCGGGGCGCGTCCCGGATCCTTCGGACGGCTCTTGAACCTCGATGGCGTTGAGGTTCGTCCCACACAGCCGGTGCGAGCCGCGCTTCGCCGGCGTCCCCTCGTCACGGCTGCCGTCGTGCTCGGGCTGCTCTTCCTGCTCGGTTGGTGGCTCCTCGGGAACCGAGGGACGTAACGAGTCGTGGGGAGGTTGTGACGGAAGCGTTGATCGTCGTTTCTCCCCGCGGCCCAATTTTCACGTCCCCATGCTGTCACGCCCCGCCCGCCGTCTGCTGTGCCTGCTCGTTGTCGCCGGTATCCTGTTGTTGGGGTGCACCGACCCCGCCGCCGCGCCGGAGCCCGGCGCGCCGGCCCTCACGGAGACGTCCTATCTGACCGACGACCTCTGGGACGACGGACAGGCCGAGGTGGCTTTCTATCAGGTCGAGCGCTCGCAAGATCAGTACGGCCGGGAGAACAAGCAGCGGTTTGTGGCGGGCACGTATCTCGTGAAGCATCGGTTCAGTCCCGCCGAGATGACGAAGAGGACCGACGGCTCGGGCGTCTCCTCCTTCAAGTACGCCCTGTTCTACGAGGTTGAGAGCGGATCCTACCAGTACAAGCGCAACTGGGTCGTCAACGCGCGGCAACAGGACCTGCGGCCCTTCAAGCAGTCGTTTACGAGCTTCGACTGGTGCTCCAACCTGTACCGAGAGGTGGCCTTCCCGCCGGAGGGGTCGATCGAAGTGCGCAAGCGCAGCGACGACTACGGCAACCGCCGCGCGTCCTTTTCTCCGCAGCCCAATTCGTATCCGCCCGCCCAGCTTCCCCTGCTCATTCGAGGGCTCGACTTTAGCGAAACAGATACGCTCTCGTTTTCGGTGGCGGTGGCGGACAGCGGCGCGCACGTGCCGGCCCGGGCGGTGCTGCGGGGCACCGAGACGGTGAAGACGAAGGCGGGATCTTACGAGGCCGAGCGCATCCGGGTGACCTACGAGTCCGCCGTGCCCTCCCTCATTGGCGAGGAGAGCGCGTTGACGGAAGCCTACTGGCGGGACACCAGTCCGGAGCGACGTCTCGTGCAGATGGCCGCCGAGAGCGGGCGGTACCGCATGGCCCTGGTGGAGCACCTCCGCACCCCGTACTGGAAGGAAAATCTCTGGCCGAAGCTGGCCCGCATAAATGAGCGACCCTGACTGAGGCCCAGACGCAAACGCGTCCCATTTCTGAAGCGGTCTGTCCCGCTCCCTGCACCGGTGGAACCAACGGTGTCCTCCTCCTCGTTCGCCCCTCACGCCCACTGTCGACCAATTTCAGAGGCGAATGAAGCGGTCGCTCAAGATCGGGTCCGTGTCCGGGATTGGGATCTTCCTGCACTGGACCTTTTTGCTGCTCGTCGCCGCGATCTTCGCGTACTATTACGTGCAGAGTCAGAGCCTCGGGGCCGCCCTCTCGGGAATGGGGCTTATCACGGGGATCTTTCTCTGCGTGATTCTGCACGAGTTGGGACACGCGCTCACGGCAAAACGCTTCGGAGTGCCCACCCGAAGCATCACCCTTTATCCCATCGGGGGCCTCGCCCGGCTCGAGCGCATTCCGTCGGAGCCGATGAAAGAGTTCTGGATTGCCATCGGCGGCCCGGCCGTCAACGTGGTCATTGCCGTGGGGCTGGCGTTTCTGCTTCTCGTAACGGGCGGGACCTTCGCCCCCGATGCGCTTACGGCACCCGGCCAGCACATTATTGCCTCTCTGATGTGGATCAACGCCGTGCTGGCGGGCTTCAATCTGCTTCCGGCCTTCCCGATGGACGGCGGCCGCGTGCTCCGATCGCTGCTGGCCCTCCGTCAGGATTATGCGCAGGCGACCCAAACGGCGGCCAACGTGGGACAGGCCATGGCCATTCTCTTCGGCCTGATTGGAATCGTGTGGTTCAATCCCATCCTCCTGTTCATCGCCCTGTTCGTCTACGTGGGGGCCCAGCAGGAGTCGCAACAGGCCATGTACCGGACCTTCACCGAAGGCACGCCGGTGCGTCAGGCTATGATGACCCGATTCGTGACCCTCAGTGTCGACGACACGCTGAGCGACGCGGTAGACGAGCTGCTCGCTGGCACGGATCATGACTTCCCGGTCGTCGAGAATGGGGCCATCGTGGGCCTCCTTCGCCGCAAGAAACTCATCCAGTCTCTGTCCGACCATGACGAGAGGACCCCTGCGGCCGAGGTGGCCGATCAGGACTTCTTTACCACCGAACCGGGGGCGCCTCTCGACGAGGTCTTCCAACAAATGAACGCAGAGGACTGCTCCACCGTGCCAGTGGTGGACGGCGACCGCCTCGTGGGGCTGTTGACGCTCGAAAACGTCGGGGAGCTCATCATGGTGTCGAGTGCCCTGGAGTCGCGGGCCCCCTCCAGCGCCCGGAACGAACAGCTTTCGGACGTGCCATTGCACGACCGACCGGACGGCGCCCCGTCCTCGTCCGGCTCCACCGCCGTCCCGTGAAGACTTCTGGGGAAACCGGACTGACGCCGTCCACATCACGCATTTCTACCCGTGGGCGTCTAGATTTGGGATGTCGAGACATTCGGGGCGCCACCGGGGAGCCGTGGATGGCGTCCCACCGAGTGCTCTTCTGCCCATCCTCCCTTCCCACCACCAGACATGGATCGCCGAACCAAAATCGTTTGTACCCTGGGCCCAGCCACGACGGACCCAGAGACCATCCGCCGCCTCGTGGCCGCGGGGATGGACGTTGCGCGCATGAACTTCTCGCACGGGAGCCACGAGGAACACGTCGAGCGCGTGGAGCGGGTCCGAGACGCAGCCCAGGCGGAGGGCAAGGTGGTCACGATTCTGCAGGACCTGCAGGGGCCGAAGATTCGGGTCGGAGACGTCCAGAGTGGGTCCGTGATGCTCCGCGAGGGCGAGGAGGTGGAGGTGACGACGACGCCGGCGGAAACGACGCAGGATCGCATTTTCATCGATTATGACTCGCTGATCCAGGACGCCCGGGAAGGCGAGCGGATCTTGATCGACGACGGGCTCCTTGAGCTCAAAGTGACGGGCAAGCACAACTCGAGTCTGAGGGCGATGGTGGTGGAGGGCGGGCCGTTGCGGTCGCGAAAGGGGGTAAACCTGCCCGACATCCGGACCTCCACGCCGCCGATGACGGAGAAGGATCTGAAAGACCTTGAGCTCGGTCTTGAGTTGAACGTCGACGCGGTGGCGCTCTCCTTTGTACAGGAGCGCTCCGACGTGGAGGCCCTGGTGCACCGCATCAACGAGAAGGGCAAGAATACCAGCGTCATCGCCAAAATCGAGAAGCCGCAGGCCGTGCGCAACCTGGATGCTATTCTGGAGGTAACCGACGGCATCATGGTGGCCCGGGGCGACCTTGGCATTGAGATGCCGATGGAGGAAGTGCCGGGCACGCAGAAGCGGCTCATCCGGAGCGGGATGGGGGAGGCCAAGCCAGTGATCACCGCTACGCAAATGCTAGAGAGCATGGTGGAAGATCCTCGTCCCACCCGGGCGGAGGCGAGTGACGTGGCCAACGCTGTGCTCGACGGCAGCGACGCGGTGATGTTGTCCGCCGAGACGGCCGTCGGAGAGCATCCCGTCCGGGTGGTGGAGGCCATGAACCAGATCATCCGTCAGACCGAAGAGTACTGGTACGAGCAGCGTCGGTCTCTTACCATGGCCCCGGAGCAGCTCGAACGGGGCGAAAACGTGACCGACAGTGTCAGCTTTACGGCCTGTCGCCTCGCCGAGCAAGTGGGGGCGGAAGCGGTCTGCTGTCTCACCAACTCAGGGGCCACCGCGCGGGCCATTGCCCGGCATCGGCCCAGCATGCCCATCTACGCCTTTACCGACAACCAGCGGGTGGTGGCCCAGCTCGGACTCCTGTGGGGCACCGAGGCCTTCTACATCCCCTTCCAGCAGGATACCGACCAGGGCATCGCCCGGGTCCACAGCCCGGCCCGGGGACGCACCAACACCGTTCACGTAAGCTCGGTGAAGTAGGGGCGTGGTCGTGTCTGCTCGTCGGGGATCGGACGGATCCCGCCAGGTCCCGCCCTCATTCGATACCGCTGTAAGTGTCTCCCACTGGCCACTGCGGTTGGCGTGTCACCATGATCCGTTCCCCTGATCGTCGGTTGTGGACCTCGTTCCGCCTGCCTTGGGCCCTGGGGCTCGTCCTGGTGGTGGCCGGGCTGGTGCTGGGGTGCGGTCGCGGATCGTTCGTGGGACGTCAGTACGACGACTTCACGGCTTACTACAACACCTACCACAATGCGACCAAGGCCTTCGAAAAAGGGCTCAAGTCGGTGAATCAGTCCAAGTCGGACATCGACCGAGCCCGGTACATCTCTGTGTTTCCCGAGGTTCAGGCCTCCTCGGGCCAGTCCTCGTTCGAGAAAGCGATTCAGAAGAGCGCGGAGGTGCTCCGGGAGCATCCGAACTCGAAGTGGGTCGACGACGCACTGCTCCTCATCGGGCGGTCTCGGTACTACCAGCAGAACTACGTTGGCGCCGCTCAGAAATTCCGGGAGGTTATTGCACTGGAGGGAGAGCGCGAAGGGGAGGCCCGGTTTCGACTGGTCCAGACGCTTCTGGCGGCCGACCGGTACCCGGAGGCCGCGGAGGCCCTGCGTGCCGCTTTGAACACGGAAGCGAACTACGGCCCCTGGACTGCGCGGATGCAATTGGCCCGAGGACAGCTCCAGATCCGACGGGAAGAGTGGCAGGAGGCGAAGCAGGCCCTCACCCGAGGACTGGACGATCCCGAAGGCCTTCCGGATGAGGCAAAAGCCCGAGGGGCGTTTCTTCTGGGACAGGTGCACGAAACGCTCGAAAACTTCGACGAGGCACAGGCCGCCTACCGACAGGCCTCGGAGCACAGCCCGTCGTATCAGTTGGAGTTTGCGTCCCGCCTGGCGGCAATCGAGATGAAGGGACGAAGCGGAGATCCGGAGGGGGCCCTGGGGCGCCTGGAGTCGCTGGAACGGGAGGACGACACGAACGAAATGCGAGGACGGATTGCGCGCGTTCGGGCGCAACTTTATGAGAAGCAGGGCCGGTCCGAGAAGGCGAAGGGGGTTCTCACTGCTGCGCTCCGGGGGGACAAGGCCCCTAGTGGGACGGTTCAGGGGCGTCTCCACTACGATCTGGCCACGCTCTACCGCGACACGTTCGAGGACTTCACGCAGGCGGCCGCCCACTTCGACACGGCATCGACGACCCTTTCTTCTCGGTCGGACCAGGGGGGGGTGAACAGCGATCAGCAAACCCGCGTGCTTCCCCGCACGCCGACTTCGAGGCGGCTGTGGAGCGGCTCCGGCAGCAGCGTCTGGAGGCGCAGGAGCAGGAAGCCCAGGCCCGGAGGGAGCGCCAGCAACAGTTCCGAGCGGGCGGACAGGCCAGGTCCCGGGACGGCCAATCGTCGTCGCAGGCAAACGCCGTCCAGACGCGGGAGAACGACGCGGGCTTCCTCTTTCACCGCGATCCGACCCTGGTGCAGCAGGGGCGTCGCCAATTTCAACAGACGTGGGGCGATCGTCCCCTGGTGGACAACTGGCGCCGGGTGAATGCCATTCGAGGGGGCGATGCCCCGTCTACCGCCGACGAGGGAGGGACTCGGACGGACGGGGCGTCGGGGGGACAGGGCTCGTCGGCCTCCGTCGTCGACCTTTCGGCAGTGCCGCGGGACTCGGCGAGCCAGGCCGAGATGGAAAAGAACCGAGTCGTCGCGCGGTACGAGTTGGGCAAGGCGCTCCTTCGGGCCGCCGGCCGCCCCGACTCGGCCGAAACCTGGTTTCG
>PXSX01000071.1:7802-10923 GCA_003022655.1 Bacteroidetes bacterium QH_1_64_81
GGCCATCCCGTGATCCCGAAGGCCCTGTACGGATTGGCCCAGGCCCATCGGGCCCAGGGAGATTCGACGGCGGCCACCCAGGCATATCGCCGACTCATCGAGGAGCATTCCGGCACGTCCTACGCAACGCAGGCTCGGAAGCAACTTGGCCTGGAACGAGCCGAGCTGGGGGCGGACTCTGAGGCGAGTGCCGCCGACTCGGCGTACGCGCAGGCCTACGACACGTGGCAGAATGGGGCCCCCGACGCGGCTCTCGGAAAGTTGCTTGCCGTGGCCCGAACATACCCCGAGAGGTCTGTGGCGCCCCGCGCGCTGCTGGCAGCCGGGGTACTGTATCACCGGTCCGCACCTCACGATTCCAGCGGGCGCCTCCAGGCCCAGTTCGAGCGTCACGTAGATTCCCTCGCGCAGTCCAGTGATGAACTGTCGACGGGGGCCGAGGCGCACGCCGACACGGTGGATGGAGCACAGCCGACGCCCCCTCCGCGCAAGCGCACACAGTCGGATACGACGGACGGTCGAGGTCCGTCGCGGCGGGCCACCGATCCGACTGCTGCTTCGGACACCTCGGCGCGAGGAGGGCGCCCGCCTGAACCGGTTCCCGACACGGCAGAGGCTCGCCCGGATTCGTCGACGCGCACGGCGCCGGATCCGTCGTCGCCAGAGGAGGAAGACGCTCAGGATCTGCCTCGTCGAGTGGTCGACTCGACCACGGCCGCCGAACGGGACCCTCGCGCTCGACGACCGGACAGCATGAGGGCTGATTCCTCGGCCTCCCCCCCGGACACGACGACCCGCTCGGCACAGGACACGATGACAACTCGCAGGGGGACCGACCGGGAAGCGGGGGCCGACTCGACCCGGGCAGACTCCTCGGATGCCGGGCCGGCGGGCCCCCTGGAGGTGCTCTTCACGTATCTCACCAAGGAGTATGCGGGAACCCCCGAGGCGAAACGAGCGCAGAAACTCCTCGCGTACCTGGAGCAGCAGCGCACGGCCCCGGAGTCCGCCGCCCCCGATTCACAAGAAAACAGAACGTCTCCAGGCAAAGGCGCACCCTCCGATACCGCGGCGGTTTCGACCGCACCAGATTCTGCCGCCGTCCCCGAAGAGAGGCCTCAGCGTCCGGCAGTGTCTACGGACTCGTCGGCGCGCTCGCGGCGCGACCCCCCGAATCCCGCCCGCTCCAGAGAAGACCCCTCTACACCGGCGCAGCAACGCGACCCCACCGCCTCGCCCGCCCGCGACTCCACCAACGTTCCGCAGGAGAGCCCTGCGCCGCCTGCACCCCCCGATTCGAGTGGGGAAGGGTGATGCGTCCGGCGATCCGATTGGCCTAAGAGGCAACAGGCTTCGCCGCAGCATTTTCGGCCCTACTCAGGCCGGTCCCCCACGCAACGACGCACCCATCATGCCACAGTCCGACTCCACATCGCCGGGGACCGATCCGCACCGAAATCCCACCGGGCCCGCGAGGGTGTGGGCGATGATCCGGTCTCAGTTTGCACTCTGGATCGGGGGCGCTATTGTCGTCGCCCTTCTGGTCCACTTCGGGCTCCGGTGGAAGACCGCCAACGCCCCCCTCACGATCGAGTACAGCACGTTCCTCGATCACGTCGACTCCGGCCACGTCGAGCGCGTCGAGATCGTCAACGGTTCGCGCATCGAGGGCACTTTCAGGGCCGACGCGGTCCGGTCCGGCGCGGTCGAAACGGCCCCGAACGACGAAGCGGCCGGGGCCGAGCGGCGGGCCTTCGTCACCACCAAGCCCGACGCCCACGAGTTGACCGCGTTCCTTCGTCGGCACAATCAGGCGGCCACGGAGACGAACGGACGAGCCGTCACCTTCACGGCGATCCAGGAGGAGGAATGGATGGAAACCCTGCTGCTCTGGGGACTTCCCCTGGGGCTGATCGTCGGGATCTGGTTCTTCTTCATGCGGAGAATGACGGCTGGGGGTCGCAGCTCTGATCTCGGCGACAGCACAGCCACGCTGCTCGAAGACGACGCCGCGGAGCGCGTGACGTTCGACGACGTCGCCGGATTGGAGGAGCCGAAAGAAGAGGTCGCGGAGGTCGTCGAGTTTCTGAAACGCCCCGAGAAGTTTACGCGGCTCGGGGGGCGCTGCCGACGGGAGTCCTGCTGGTCGGTCCGCCCGGCACGGGCAAAACGCTCATGGCAAAAGCCGTGGCCGGCGAGGCGGGAGTGCCCTTTTTCTCCATTTCCGGGTCCGACTTCATGGAAATGTTCGTGGGCGTTGGGGCGCGCCGGGTCCGCGATCTCTTCGAGCAGGCGAAGCAGAAGGCGCCCTGTATCATCTTCATCGACGAGATGGACGCAGTTGGCCGCACGCGGGGACGCGGGCAGGTGGGGGGCGGGACCGACGAGCGCGACAATACCCTGAATCAACTGCTCGTCGAGATGGACGGGTTTGACTCCGACGAGGGCGTGGTGATCATGGGCGCCACCAATCGCCCTGACGTGCTCGACTCGGCCCTGCTCCGCCCGGGACGGTTCGATCGCCAGATTGCCATTCCCAAGCCCGATCGGCGGGAGCGGACCGAGATTTTCCGGGTGCATATCGCCGACCTCCGGCTCGACGAGACGGTGGACCTGTGGAGGGGCTGGCCCGTCGGACGCCCGGCTTTGCCGGAGCCGAGATCGAAAACGTCTGCAACGAGGCCGCCCTGCTCGCGGCCCGCGATGGCAAGGCGGCGGTTCAGCAGGACGATTTCGAGCGGGCCGTCGAGCGCGTCGTGGCGGGGCTGGAGAAGAACAATAAACTGATCTCGCCCGAGGAACGAGAGATCATCGCCCACCACGAGTCCGGCCACGCCGTCGTCGGGTGGTTCCTCGAACACACCGATCCGGTCGTGAAGGTGTCCATCGTGCCCCGCGGGCTCTCCGCCCTCGGCCACGCCCAGCACCTCCCCGAGGAGCGCGACCTGTACTCCAGGGAGGCCCTCCTGGATCGAATGACGATGGCCCTCGGCGGCCGGGCGGCCGAAGAGATCATGTACGGCGATGTCACCACCGGGGCGCAGGACGACCTCGAACGCGTCACGAAGATGGCCTACGCCATGGTGGTGGACTACGGCATGAGCGACCGCCTCGGCCCCCT
>PXSX01000072.1 GCA_003022655.1 Bacteroidetes bacterium QH_1_64_81
TGGCCCGCCTCACCACCGCCCGCAACGTGCTGCTGTACGCCTGGAACCCGCTGGTGCTCATCGAGACGGCCGGGCAGGGGCACACGGAGGCATTACTGGTTCCGCTTCTGTTTGCAGCCGTGTGGGCCGTGCGTCAGCAGCGAGGTGGGCTTGCTTCGATTGCGATCGCTGGGGCCGGCTTTGTCAAACTCTACCCCTTCGCGCTGGGCCCGTACCTGCTCCGCCGCTTTGGGTGGCGGGCGGTATGGCCGGGGGCTCTCGTGGGGCTTGGGCTCAGTCTTCCCTATGCGGCTCCGTATGTGATTCCTCACATCAAGGCCTCCGTTGATCTCTTCGCTGAGCTGTTCGAGTTCAACGCCGGGCCGTATTACTTCGTGAAGCACGTTCTTTGGAAATGGACGGGGGCCGACTGGAGCAAAACCATTGGACCTGCCTTTCGGGGCGTTTTCCTGGCGTTCCTTCCAGTGCTGTACGGCCTGGATGCCTGGCGTGACTGGTCGTTTCGTCGGGCGTGCCTGCTGCTGCTAGGCACGTTCTTCGTCCTGAGCACGACCGTCCATCCCTGGTATCTTCTCCCGGTCGTTGGGCTTGGCGTGATGGGACCCCGGCCGTCCTGGCACTGGCTCTGGCTTGGGCTGTGCTCGATCGGGACGTATCTGTTTTACGTCGATGGAACCTACTGGATCTGGATCTGGATGGGGTGGGGGGGAGCCGGCCTTCTCGCCTTGGCGATGGGCCGACATCGGCGGATCCGAGACTGGATTGTTCAAATGCAGGGGGCCAGTTCCGAACGGAAGTGATACAGCGGAGATTCAGGAGGCAGCCTTCAGAACGTGAATGATGTCGGCGGGCGTGGTGTCTGGCGCCTGTCGCCAGTGATACTCGTCGTAACGCCGGAACCACGTGAGCTGCCGCTTGGCGTAGCGGCGACTGTTGCGCTTCACGAGACGAACCATTTCGTCGTAGCCGGTCTCTCCCCGGAGATACTGAATGGGCTCCCGGTAGCCAATGGTACTCAGGGGCGGTTCGTCGAGCTGAACCCCGTCAATGTCCATGACCGCACGAACCTCATCGAGGAGCCCGTCGTCGAGCATACGGTCTACGCGACGGTTGATCCGGTCGTAGAGGCGCTCGCGGTCTCGATTCAGCACGACCGTCACGTAGCTGAACGGCGGCTCCGGTTGGTGCTCGTAATAATGGGAAAGCGTCTTCCCAGTCCCGTAGAACACTTCGAGCGCCCGGAGCACGCGTTGCGTCTTCGTGGGATCCATCTCGGCCGCTTGGTCGGGATCCACCTCCTCCAGCTCCGCGTAGAGCGCTTCTTTTCCTTCCTGTTCGAGACGTTCCTCCAAGCGTTCCCGGACCTCATCGTCCACGTCGGGGAT
>PXSX01000073.1 GCA_003022655.1 Bacteroidetes bacterium QH_1_64_81
ACGATCTCATGGAGGCCCCCGAGGCCCAGTTGCGAGCCATCGACGAGATCGGGCCCGAGGTCGCCCACAGCATCGTCACCTTCTTCGCGGACGACGCCAACCGGGCGGTGATCGACGAAATTCGGGGCGCAGGCCTGACCCTGAACAACCCCTACGCGGAGGACGAGGCGCCGCTGAGGGACCTCACGTTCGTCTTCACCGGCAGTCTGGACCGCTACACGCGCAGTGAAGCCAAGCGGCTCGTGGAGCAGCACGGGGCAAACGCGACCTCCAGCGTCAGCGGCCACACCGACTACGTGGTGGCCGGCCCCGGCGCCGGGCGGAAGCGCGATGACGCCCAAGAACTCGGCGTGCCCGTGCTGGACGAAGGGGAGTTCGTCGACCTGCTCCGAAACCAGGGGCTCGACGCGTAGCGCCTGAGCCCGGGACGGCCGTCCGGAGGTGAATCCATTCACAGACGAGCGGGCGGAGGCGACGCTCGATGCGCTTCTGGAGCCAAGTGATCCCTGCGCCGAGCCCCAATGTCACTACGCCGAGCGCCTGATTCACCTTGTTGACGAAGGCTGTACGATACTGGCGCCGAGCCCAGGCTTCTTCCAGAAGGGCGGTGACTGCCCGGGAGGATCATCGAATCTGATCCGTCAGTGCGTGCGTTTCCTCTCTGGAAAATTGCTGGACCGCTCGAAGGTTGTTTGGGCGTGCCAGTGCGCCATCCGGTAGAAAACTCTCGATCCCCCCCAGTCTGCACACATCTCCTTGATTGGCTGATTCAGTCGTGAAAAACGTCTTCGTCACCGGCGGCACCGGCTTTGTCGGCAGCCATCTCGTCGAAGAACTCTTGCGCCGCGACACCCATGAGGTGCGGTGCCTCGTGCGGACCGACCCGAAGTGGCTGGCGGACCTGGACGTCGAGTACGTCCGCGGGGACCTCTCGGATGTGGAGGTGCTCTGGACCGCGCTCGACGGGGTCGACGAGGTGTATCATGTGGCGGGGCGCACGCGGGCGCCGACGGAGGACGCCTTCTACGAGGCCAACGTGCAGGCGACGCTCAACCTCATGGGCGCCGTCCAGCACGCCGCGCCGGACCTTGATCGCGTCCTGGTGACGAGCAGCCTTGCCGCCGTGGGGTGCTGCGAGCAGGACGTGGCGACGGAAGGCGTGCCCCTCCAGCCGGTGAGCATGTATGGTCGGAGCAAGGCGCAGATGGAAACAGCGCTCCGCGACCGGCCGGAGATGACGCCTGAATCGTACGCGGAGGCCCTCCCCCTCACGGTCGTCCGCCCACCCGCCGTGTACGGCCCGCGCGACCGCGACATCCTCGACTTCTTCCAGGCCGTCAAGCGACACGTGTGTCCCATCGTCGGGAGCGGATCGGCGCAGACC
>PXSX01000074.1:0-920 GCA_003022655.1 Bacteroidetes bacterium QH_1_64_81
GCGCCTGGTTGAGGGCCTCCGCAAAAATCCGCACTCACGTCGCCACCTCGTGAGTGCCTGGCACCCCGCGCAGGTCGACGACACGGCCCTCCCGCCATGCCACTACGCGTTCCAGTGCTTCGTGGAGGGACGGCCGGGCGACGGCCGCCTGTCACTGATGTGGCAGCAGCGCTCGGTGGACAGTTTCCTCGGCCTCCCCTTCAACATCGCCAGCTACGCCCTGCTCACCCACATGCTGGCCCAGCAGGTCGGCCTAGTGCCAGAAGAACTGATCTTCTCAAGCGGAGACTGCCACATCTACCTGAATCATCGTGAGCAGGTGGAGGAGCAACTCAGTCGCACGCCCTACGACCGGCCCACGCTCCACCTCCGAGAGCGCGATTCGATTGTCAGCTACACCGCGGGGGACGTGACGGTCAAGAACTACGAGCACCACCCGGCCCTGGAGGCCCCGATTGCGGTCTGACGCCAACGTTTTCGTGGGTCGATGGAGGCCTGGCTCAGAATGCAAACTGCATTCGAGCGAGCAACAGATTTTCCGCTTCGGGGTCCGAAGTCCCATCGGCCCCGTCAAACGTCGTCCGCTCGACGCCCAGCATCATCCGCACGATGGTGTTGGGGTACCAGCTCAGCGTGACGCCCCAGGCCCGGGCGACCTCCGCGGCTCCAGCCGCCGGTGCAAACGTCGGGAAGGTATCATTGTCGAGCGTCACGCCGTGGCCTCGGACGCCTAGCTCAACGGCCCCCGGCCCGGGCGATCGGCCAAAGGGGTCTTGCGGCACCACCGAGCCCTCACGGGTGTCCTCGCCGGTTAGCACCATGGCTGCGCTCACCTGCCACGCCCGGTGCGTGAGGCTCCGTTCCGCGCTCCCATTGCGGATGTCCTCACTTGCCACCGTGTACTCGCCGAGCAGCTCCAC
>PXSX01000074.1:969-6901 GCA_003022655.1 Bacteroidetes bacterium QH_1_64_81
GAACCGTGGCCTCGACGATCTCGCCCGTCAGCATGACGCCTACGTCGCGCCCCGGCACAAGGGCCGTCGGGAACCCCCGTTCGACGTGCGTCAGTCCGGGGGTTGACTGCAGGTTTTCCAGGCCGATGGGCACCTTGAATCGCCCCATGCGGAGCCGCAACTCAGGCGCAAAGCGCGCCTCCAGGAACGCATCGTCGATTTCGGGCCCTCCAATTCCGAAATCGGACCGGAGGCTGAACGCAAATCGCTCGAAGACGAGGCCCTGCAGGCGGGGCCGGGCGCGCCGCAGAAATATGCGCTCGGCGCCGGGCAGAGAATTTGTCCCCGGAAAGAACCGGGCGTCGGCGTAGAGGTCCGCTCGTAGACGCAACTCGAAGGCCTCATTGCCGGATGCGAGGCGAAATCCCTTCTCGCTTGCCTCCGCCTGAGACCACCCCGCCTGCGGGGCCACGGTGAGACCGAGTGCAACGAGAAGGACGGCGGCGAGGAGCGGAGCATTCTCGGGCATGAGGCGGGAGCGTCGTCCGCGAGATTACGAAACTGTTTCCTGAAGGTAGCCGACGCTTCCCAGAATGTCATCCGCTGCCGGCCGAGACGACGGACAGCGGACGGCTGCGTCTCGGCGTTGATCGGCAGTCGGAGGCCGAGCTCCGCGACGGTCATCCCGTGTGATTGTCCGGTGTCTGCGGTCGTCGCACGTCATGGAAGCGGCTCCCCAACCGACCCACAGGACGGACATGCGACCAAACCTCGGGCCCCTCAGAAGGGGAGCGCCGTCTGCACCCGGTAGTAGACCTTCCAGTTTTCCACCCCGCCTTCCAGCACCGACCGGGCGGTGCCGAGGGCGTGCCCGATGCGAAGCCCGCCGATGCGCAGCGCGTTTTTGAGCTCCACGCCCGTTCCCACCTGCTGCACGCCGTCCGTAGGGCCTGCGTCGCTCCACACCGTGCCGCCGTCCACAAACGCCGAGAGCGTCGTCTTGCCGAGCCCCACGAGTCCCAGGACTTCGGTCCGCAGACTGGGCGCGAGCGGGATCCGGTACTCGATGCTGCCGAAGGCCACCCGGTCGCCGAGCACGTACTGCCGGTAGCCCCGCACCCGCTCGGCGTTGCCCAGCGAGATGGGGACCGCGCCCGGCAGCGGAAGCTCGATGGCGTCGTACCGCGAGAAGCCGAGGTAGTCCTGGGGAAACGATGATCCGGTCTGCGCCTGCAGCCGGCCGTAGAGGAAAATCCGGTGCCTGCCCAAGCCCGGCAGGATCTGGTAGCCGGCTACGTCACCGCGCAGAAACGACGTGTCGCCCCCCAGCACCTCGGCCGTGCCGGTGGCCCGCAGCCGGAGGCCCCACCCGTCGAGGGGATGCACGAGCGTGTGTCGGTACGGCGGCTTCTTGCGGCGGGTAAACTGGAGGCGGAGGCTGGCCTGCTGGCCGGCCCGGGGCGGCGCGAGGGCGCCAAGTGCGGGAGTGAACTCGTCCCTGTCGAGCGGCTCAAGGTCTGCGTAGCGCACCCGGGCCGAGACCGCGGTCGAGACGTAGGGACGCACGCGCCAGTCGAGCGGCCCCCGTACCGTGAGGGCCCCTCCGGTCCGGTCCTCCACGAGCAGGTCGCTCCCGTAGATGCGGGCCGACGACGAAGCGCTGAACAGGGTGAGCCCGATTGTCGGAGACAGTTGTCGATTGAGGTACGTCGCCACAACTTCGCTATTTTCGGCCGGCTTGGGGGCGGAGACAGTTCCCGCCACGTTGAGCGTATGTTTGCCCAGCGGCTCGGTCCAGGAGGTCGTTCCCAGGACGCCGAAGTCGCCGGTGGACGGCCCGTAGTACGGCACCGCCAGCGAGGCCCGGTGGGTAAGGTTGGACAGCGAGTTGTACTCCGTTCGGGACTCGATGAGCGACGGATCCGGGTCGATCTGTCGCGGAATGGTGCGGGGCGGCTGGGTCGTCGTCCAGGCTGCATACGGGGCGGGGATCGAGGGCTCGACGGACCGGGCCGACCGCCCCGCCGGGATGCGAAACGCGCCGTCCCTCGTCTTAGAGAGCGTCGTCGAGGTCACAAATGCCGTCTCCAGCCCCATGTCGGTCGAGTCGGTGCCGAAGGCCGAGTCCGCGGGCACCCAGTCGTGGACCCTGGCGCCGCGCACGAGATGGGTGGCCCGCCGGTGGGTGTTCGCAGAAACATCGTAGACGAAGGCATTGGGCACGCCGTCGCGGAGGGAGCTATAGGCCAGCTGCGTGCCGTCGGGATTCCAAACGGGACGCCGGTCGTCGACCTCGGGATCGGTAAGGGCCGTCGACGTGTCCGTGCTCAGGTCGTGGAGCACGAGGGCTCGCGCTCCTTCGGCAACACGAGCGAGGGCCAGGGTGTCGCGAGAAGGGTGCCACTGGAGATCCGTAATCTGAACGTCGCCTTCGTAGTCCGTGATCGGAGTCGTCTCCCCCGTCCCCAGCTCCAGCCGATGGACGTTGGCCGTGCCGCCCTCGGTGGCCACGAACGCGAGGCGCTCGCCCCTCGGCCCGAACGTGGGGGCCGAGGTGCGGCGCCCGTGTGTCAGGCGGCGTTCATCGTCCCCGTCGGCCGTCACAATGAACAGATCATCGACGAGGGAGCCGTGCGCCGCCCGCGTCCGTCGACTGAACGCCAGCCGGTCGCCGTCGGGATGCCAAGCCACGGACGGCTCGATGGCTCCCTCCGCCGCTACCGTCACGTCGCCGGTCGACCGGTCGATCACGTGCAGGCGACGCACGGGGCGCTCCGGGGAGAGCTGCGTGAGCACGGCGATACGCGACGTGTCGGGGCTGTACGCGAGGTCCTCTACGTACTGCCCGGGCACGGAGAGCGTGTCGGTCCGGAGCGAGTCGAGCGTTTCGAGCTGCCCAGCCAGCGTGTTGTAGTACACGTTCACGTCGCGCCGCCACTGTTCGTAGAAGGCCTCGTGGGAGGTGCCCGTGGTCTTCTTGAAGGCCGTCTCGAAGTCGTGCACCTCCGCCAGCCCGAACAGCACGTCCGTCTTGTGCTGCAGCAGATCCGTGAGCGTCGAGTCGCCGTGCTGTTGCGCGAAGTAGCGCACCTGGCTGTGGCCGGAGGCGTAGAGGAGCCGCCCGTTCCAGAGCGACTGGCCGTCTTCGTACGACAGGGCGTCGTCGAGGACGGCGGCCCGGAGCCAGCGCTCGCCCCGCTGGGCGTTCCACGTCTCGGCCTGGTACTGCGCGAGGCCTTCCGTCCAGAAGCGGGGGAACGAGCCGCCGAGCGCGAGGGCCCAGAGGCCCAGCCCCGACCGCACGGCCTCGTAGTGGAAGATGTGGGTCAGCTCGTGGGACAGCACCACACGCAGCCACGAGGTTGGCCCCGTAAAGACACGCGCCCAGTCGTTTATGTTTACCCAGATGTTGGTATACCCCCCCTCGAAGGGAGCCGCGAACCCGTTCACGATGGCGTCCTGATCGCCTAGGTATACGCGGATCCGCTCGTCGAAGGTCACGTCCAGGTTGGCCGAGAGTGTGTCGTAGGTCGTCTCGGCGATCGGGGCGGCCCTGGCCGCAATGCTGTCGAGACGAGCCGGATGCACGATCTCGAAGTGCTCGGTCGTGGCCGTCCGCCAGTCAATTTCGGGATGGTTGCGACCGGTCAGGAGGCTGAAGCTCTGGGCCTGCGCGGGACCAATTGTCGCAACGAGAAGCAAGAGGCCGCAGAGGACGGTGCGAGTCGTCGTCATCGCGTGTTCGCGTGTGGGTGCGGGGGAGAGGGCGAGTGGGCGAAAGGGGGAATGGGCGAAAAGGGAGAGCGAGCGAATGGGGACGTGTGAGACCTGTCTCCGCATGGAAATGGTCATGAGAGACGAGTCATGGGGGATGAGTCATGAGGGATGAGTCATGAGGGATGAGTCATGAGGGATGAGTCATGAGTGGGATTGGTTCTCCAGTTGGGGCGGCGCCGACGGTCGATCCACTCAACACTCCCGCCCCCCATTACTCCTACGCACCCTCTCCCACGCTCCTCTTCCTCCTTTCTCCCAATCGTCCATTCTCTCTGCTTTTCGGATGAACCGAGCGATTGCGGTTCTCCAGCACGAGACGCGAGGCGGACCGCATCAGAGGGGATCAGAGACTGAGTTGCTCGCGGAAGGCGCGGGAGCGGCGGCGCGAGAGTTCGACCTCTGTGCCATCTTCGAGGACGGCTTTGAGCTTGCCCTTCGACCACGGCGTCACGTCGTCGACCCAACGGAGGTTGAGGATGTGCTGTCGACTGGCCCGGAAGAAGCGATCCGGGTCGAGCCGGTCTTCGAGGTAGCTGAGCGAGCGGTGGATGAGTGGCGTCTCGCCGTCAAAGTAGAGCCGTGTGTAGTTGCCCGCCGCCTCAAAGAGCCGCACGTCGGCCAGTTGCACGAACCAGCACCGCTCCCCGTCCTTCACGAACACCTGATCCTCGGCGGTGAGCGTGCGCCGCGGCTCGCCCTCTTCCGACACTGCGGCCTGCGGTGTCGTCTCGGTGGCCCGCTCCTGTACCGTCTCGACCGCCTCCGCCAGGCGCTCGGGCTCCACCGGCTTCACGAGGTAGTCGAGGGCGTTGACCTCGAAGGCGCGGATGGCGTACTCGTCGTAGGCGGTGACAAAGACGACGTGCGGCACCGCGTCGAGCCGTTCGAGCAGGTCGAACCCACTGTCGCCCGGCATCTGCACGTCGAGCAGGAGCAGGTCGGGTTCGTGCTTGCGGAGGGCTGCCTCTGCCTCGTCGGCGTTGGCGGCCTCCCCCACGACCTCGACCCCGTCGTGCGGCCCCAGCAGGCGCCGGAGCTCGCTGCGGGCCAGCCGTTCGTCGTCCACAATGAGGGTTCGGAGCGGAGAGCTCGAAGACATAGAACGCGACTACTGGCTGATCGTGCGGACGTCCTTGCTGTCCCCCTCACGTGCGGGCCGCGACGGCCTCCCGAGACTCGCGCCCCATCATCGGAGCTTCAGGCTCCGACCGGGCCGGGAGGATCACCGTTGCCTCTACGGTCTCCGCATCCGCGTTCTCCACGGTCAGCGACGCCCGTTCCCCGAAGAGGAGTTGCAGCCGTTCCCGGGCGTTGTCCAGACCGGTGCCGCCTTCCTCCGTGTCGAGTGTGCCCGGATTGGTGACCCGAATACACAGGTCGTTGCCCTCTATGTGGGCGCCGATTGTGATGACTCCGCCTTCCTGGCGACGGGCGACACCGTGTTTGATGCCGTTCTCTACGAGCGTCTGCACCAGCATGAATGGAACCGGCCGACAGTGGGTCTCCTCGTCGACGTCGATGTCGTATCGGAGCCGATCCTCGAAGCGCACGGATTCGAGCTTCAGATAGGTGCGCACCGTAGACAACTCCTCCGCCAGCGGCACCGTCTTCACGTCGTCGACCTGCAGGGTATTGCGGAGCAGGCGCGCCAGGCGCGTCACCATGCGTTGCGCCCGGTCGGGATCCTCGGCGATGAGGGCGCGCACGCTGTTGAGGCTGTTGAAGAAAAAGTGAGGATTGAGCTGAAGTTTCAGCGCCTTGAGCCGCGCCGTCTCGGCCTGCGCCTCCAGCTTCCACTTGTCCACCTCGGCCTGCCGGTAGTTCCAGAAGTAGTGCACCCCGAAGTAAATGAGCGACCACACCATGATAATGATTCCCACGTTCACCACCGACCCCAGAAAGTACCCGACCTCGGAGTCGATCTCCTCGTGAAAGTCGAGTTCGAATACGTGGCGCGCGGCCGTGTCCATCGTGAAGTGTAGGAGAATCGCCATGACGATCGACGCCCCAACGACCCGGGGCGCCAACTGCCGCAGCGACATGTTCGCCCAGTCCCGCCGCTTCGCCACGAGCCGGTACAGGTGCGTGAGAAGCACACCGACCCCTACGAGCAGCACGTAGAAGGCAACATGCTTCCACGCCACCTCCCGGAAGAAGGCGGACAGCGTGATGCGCA
>PXSX01000075.1:0-1391 GCA_003022655.1 Bacteroidetes bacterium QH_1_64_81
CAACACCCCGAACGGCTGGTGATGGTCGGGCGTTACCGGCATCGTGGCCGTCACGCGCTCGGGCGTCGCCGCCTCGATTTCGATGCCGAGGAGTTCGGCCACACCGCCGAGGTTGTCGGGGAGGGGAGGCTTTCCCGGATTGCTCTCGCTGGATGAGGACGAGGGTGGAGTCATGACGAGGGAGTGACGGCGGACGGCAGCTGGCGGACCGCCGTTCTGGCAGCGAGGCGGAGGTCAAAAAGGAGGGCCCGTGTTGTACAGCAACTCTTCCTCCTGCACCGTTTCCGATCCTTCATTCAAGGCGGTGCGGAAGGCCTGGAGCTTTGCAAAAAGGGTTTCGCTGGAGCGGTATGCATTGCGGAGTCGATCCAGATCATCGATGTACTCCCGCCGTTGGACGAGGTGGAGGGTCGCAACGGTCTCAATGAGAGAGCGCGTCGACATCCGGAGGAATCGATCCTGCTCGGCGTCACTCAGACCCGTTGATCCCTCAGCAATATTGAGAGCGATACTGTTCGCCGCTTCTCTTATCTGGCTCGCCAGCCCATAGCGCTCGTGGTCCGGCAGTGCCTCCGCAATCGCGTAGAGTTGATCGGTATATTCGAGCGCAAGCTCCCACACCTCCAGTTTTTCGAATTTGTACGCCATGGCTCCGCTGCGGGCGATGAGCAATTGTGGGCGCTTCAGATGGGCCGCCTATCATCTCAGGACGTGCCATAGCACCGAACAACGACGTTTCCCCTCAACCGCCGTCCGCCGACCGCGGTCCGCCGTCATAATCGCGTCCACCGTCACTCCTCGAACGCCTTGAGCGCGATCGTCGTGTTGTGGCCGCCAAAGCCGAAGGCATTGGTAAGGGCCGCCGTCACGTCCCGGTCCACGGCCTCGTTGGGGGTGTAGTTGAGGTCGCAGTCCTCCCCCGGCGTCTCGTGGTTGATGGTGGGTGGGACCCGGCCGTCTTGAATCGCGAGGATGGACGCGATGGCCTCGGCCGTGCCGGCCGCCCCCAGCATGTGGCCCGTCATGCTCTTCGTGGCGGACAGGTTGAGGTCGTAGGCGTGGTCGCCGAACACATCTTTCACAGCGTTAGACTCGATGACGTCGCCCTTGGGGGTGGAGGTAGCGTGCATGTTGATGTGCTGCACGTCCGTCGGCGCCAGGTCGGCGTCGTCGAGCGCCTTCTCCATCGCGAGGGCGGCGCCCCGCCCATTCGGGTCCGGGGCCGCGTAGTGGTGCGCGTCGTTCGACTTGCCGACCCCGACCACCTCGGCGTAGATGGAGGCGTCCCGCTCCCGGGCGTGCGTCAGCGTTTCGAGCATGAGGGCCCCAGCCCCCTCCGCGGGGACGAAGCCGTCCCGGTCTGCATCGAAGGGGCGGCTGGCCTTCTCGGG
>PXSX01000075.1:1466-8278 GCA_003022655.1 Bacteroidetes bacterium QH_1_64_81
GGCCTCGGTGCCGCCCACGAGCATGGCCCGGGCGTGCCCCTGCCGCAGAAGGAGGAGCCCGTCGGTGATGGCGTCGTTGCCGGTGGCGCAGGCGCTCACCACGCAGTGGTTGGGCCCGCGCAGCGTGTGCTCGATGGCAATCAGGCCCGCCGCCATGTTGCTGATCATCATGGGGACGAAGAAGGGGGAAATGTGCCGCGCCCCGTTTTCGTCGAGGTCGAGCACCGAGTCAACGAACAGGTCGCTCCCCCCGACGCCCGTGCCGAAGATGACCCCAATGTCGTCACGGGTCTCCGGATCGAGACTGTCGGTGTCGAGGTCGGCGTCGTCGAAGGCCTGCTGGGCGACGGCCAAGGCGTACTGGCTGAACGGGTCCTGGCGCCGCGCCTGCTTTTCACTAATGTAATCAGTCGGGTCGAAGCCGGAAACCTCGCAGGCGATTTTGGTCCGGACATCCGAGGCGTCGAACTTGGTGATGGGACCGGCCCCGCTCTCGCCGGCCAGAAGGGCGTCCCAGAACTCGGCGACGGAGTGGCCGAGGGGCGTAAGGGCCCCGAGACCGGTAACGACGACGCGGCGGTCATTAATTTCGCGCTCTCGCGGGCAGAATCAAAACAGACTCCGAGAGGCGCAGGCCCAGCGGGTCCCGACGGGCAGCGCGGGCGCCCGCATTCACGCGATGCCGGGAGGGTGCAGGGAACGCGGGATCGGCGACGAGCAAGTCTTCCGCCGGGAGCCCGGTGAGCGCGAGCGCGCTCCTTCACCCCGGGCCAAACGGCTGTGAACACCATTTTGCCTCTGAATTGTGTAGTGTACCGTCCCATCCGTTTCGAAACAAGGGGTTCCGCTGGGGTCATGCGGATTTAACCAAGTGGGAAGCCGGTTGGGGGATGGATGTCAAGCCGAGACACAGCGGGCGACATGCACGAACGAGGACCCGGAGATGCTTGCGGTGTTCTCACGAGAGGCATGACGAGGCACAAGAGGCGGTTCAGAACCTGTTTTGCGAGGGGGTGGGAAAGCCGAGACACAGTGGGCGACGCCGCAATGAACCGCTCAAATGAACCTTGTAGCGGAGCTACCAGGTGATATGCCGAAGGTTCATTGCGCGAGGCTGACGCCGCAGTCGCGTCCCGTGAGAAATCCGGGATACCCCGTTCGCCCCCTGCTTGCCATGACCTCGGGCTTCTTGCCTCTCTCGTCGGCGGCTACATTGAGGAGCGCATGCAGTCGCGCGTGGAAGGCACGAGTCCGACGGCGTAGCATCGCCCGTTGTCACACCTGGCCGGAGACGGGCCGGGTCGGCTACGAAGGCTCATCGGGCGGGCGCTGAATGGAGACCTCCCGGGTGGCCCGTACGTAGCTGCCGAAGACGCCGGTGCCTCCCTCCACGTACTCGATGACGTTGGGAATCTCGCCAGGCCCGAGCCCGCCTTGCTCGCCCGGCGATTGGGCCTGTTGAGATCGGAAGAGGTCGTAGAGGTTGTCGTCGATGACGTGCACGGCCGATTCATTCGGCCCGTAGAACGCTACGGAAATCCACGGGAGCTGGGTCGTGATGCGTCCCGCCTCGTCGCGGCTGAAGTTCGCCTCGTTGAGGATGCCCGAGGACGTGGTGCGGAATGCCTCGATGCTGTCCTCCTCCGGGTCGTAGCTCTCTTCGTAAAAGGGCGTGAGCTGCTTTCGAAGTGCCGAGTCGGGATTGCTAAAATCACGAAGAGAGGTGGTCGTCAGCACGAGGACTGCCTGTCTGTCGCGGGCGCTCTGGGGTGGGGTAATGGTGAACGCGGGCTGGTCCGGGCCCTGGTAGACGACCGCCTCGTTTTCGGTCTCCACGATCGAAATGGTGTCGGGGACGGTGGTGGTGGCCGTCACCTCGGTCCCGTCCGGCGTACTGACCGACAACTCGTAGGAGGTACGGGGCCGAACCGTGGGCGGCGGGCTCGGGCGGGGGGCGTACAGGCCCGCCTCGGTTTCCTCGAAGGCAATGGTCTTGGTAGGCGTCCCGTCGTCGGTGAGGTGGCGCACCTCGACCGTCGCGCCGGTAACGGCCGCCTCGCGAGGGCTGTAGGCATCATCGATCCCCACACTGCGGGTGAGTTGAATCGTGTCCATGGGCGCTCCGCCCTGGAGGTACGCCTCCACGACGACCTCCGGCTCCGGCTGGGTCGCGGTCGTGTCGCAGCCGAGGGCGACGACGGAGAGGAGCAACAGCGCGGCGGGATATAATCGAGTCATCGGGACATGCGCAGGGACTGTTCGGACAGGCGTCGAGGCATAGGAGAACGGGGGTCGGCCGAAGGAGCTCTGTCTGCATGCCGGCCTGCCGGAACGGCTCAATGGCGAGACAGACGCCTCCGGAGTCTGACGGACGCGCGTTCAGAAGGTGAGTGAGAACGACACATTGGGCACGGGGATTGGGATTTGGGGCGTCTCGGTGCGCGAGAGGGTGCCGTCCGGTTCGTCCTCGTACTGGTAAAACCAGATGTTGCGCCGGGCATAGGCGTTGATGGCCTGGAGCTGAAGCTCGTAGTCGGCCACCCCAAAGAACCGGCCCGTACGCGCCACGCCCAGGTCGAGCCGGTGATAGGGAGGAAGGCGTGCGTTGTTGAAGGGGCTCACGAGCACGGTTTCCGTTCCGCCGGCCCCCGGACTGAACGAGAAGGGAGTGTCTACGAGCTCATAGCGCTGCTGGGGCCTCGTGTAGGCCTGCCCCGTGGCGTAGCTGAAGGTGCCCGAGACGCGCCACTGGCCAGTGAGGTGGTAGTTAAGGGCGATCGTGAGATTGTGCGTCCGGTCGTAGTTCGTGGGGGCGTACTGGGGCGCTCCCGACTCGGACTCGTTGATATTGGGGAAGCGGCGCTCGGTGCGGCTGAGGGTGTAGCTGAGAAATCCATTAAGGCGGCCCTCGGGGCGCCGGAGCAGCACCTCCGTCCCGTAGGCCCGTCCGTCGCCGATGTGGAAGCGGTCGGCGTACGGGAGGCCCGCCACGTTGCGCCGAAACGGATCGCGCTCGAAGAGGTCGCGCATGGTGCGCCCAAAGGCCTCCACCTCGAGGCGCCACGCGTTGCCGAGCTGGGCGTTGACGCCCAGGGCCGCCTGGTCGCCAAACGACGGGGCGACGCCCCGGTCGGACATGAACCACGTGTCGAACGCCGTGAAGAGCTGGCTCGTCTCCAGGGTCAGAAACTGGTTGTAGCGGCCGTAGGCGGCCTGGAGCTGTACCGAGGAGGTGAGGGTGTGCTCCACCGACAGACGCGGGGCGAGCCGCACGTAGTCGCCTTCCGAAAAGTACAGGGCCCGAAGTCCGCCCCGGAGGGTCCAGTCGGGGGCCGGCGTATACGTGTCTTCCAGGTACAGGGCCGTCTGCACGCCTTGAAGGTCCTGGTCGAAGGTCGTGTCTCCGTCAAACGTGTCTCGGAGCTGGAAGGTGAGGCGAGTGGCCTGCAGGCCGGCCTCAATGGTGTGCTTCTCGCCCGGCACGTATTCGAGGTCGGCCTTCAGCGAGACATCGCTCACCTCGTTGATCTGCGTGAAGCGCGTGCCGCCCAGGGTGAAGACCGGCGTGCTCTTGTAGCGCGAGCCCGCGACCAGGAGCGTCGAGAAGAGCTGATCGGAAAAGAGGTGGGTCCACTCTCCGCTGAGTGTCCGGTTGCCGTAGCTGACGTCAAACTCCTGCCCACTGCCGGGGGTGATGAAGAGCTGGTCCTGCCCCCCGTATCCCGCCAGCGAAAGCTGATCGTTGGGACCCGCGTCGTAGGTGATCTTGGCGTTTACGTCGTAGAAGTAGAAGGTTTCGGGGAGGCCCTCTACGTCGTCCAGCACCGTGAGCAGTGGTTCCAGGGTCGACCGGCGCACGGCCACCATGTACGAGCCGGCCGGGTCGTCGTCCGCTCCGGCCCCGTACGGCCCCTCAACATAGCCCTGGGCGGTGAGCGTGCCGAGCGTGAGGCCGCCCGTGGTTTCGCGCCGGTTCCCGTCTTTGTTGTAGATGTCGACTACGCTCCCGAGCCGGCCCCCGTACTCGGCCGGGTAGGTGCCCTTGTAGAGCTGCACGTCTTTGATCGCGTCGGGGTTGAACGTGGAGAAGAAGCCGAAGAAGTGGGTGGGGTTGTAAACGGTGGTGCGGTCGAGCTGAATGAGGGTCTGGGCCGGGCCGCCGCCCCGGATGTAGAGGTTGCTGGAGTAGTCCGAGGCCGTGGTGACGCCCGGCAGCAACGCGAGGGAGCGAAAGACGTCCGGCGCGAGAACAGACGGCAGTTTTGTAATGGAGGCCGTCGGGAGATTGTCGACCCCAATGCGCTGCTCTGTCCTCTCGTCCTGCTGGCCGGTGACCACCACCTCGCCGGTCTGAAGGTCGGTGGGGGGGAGCTCTACGTCGAGGCGCTCCGTCTCGCCGGCCGCCAACGTCACCTCCTCGGTGCGCGTCTCGTAGCCGAGGTATGAGAATACGACCGTGTGGGTGCCGGGGGGAAGGTCGCGGATCGTGTAGTAGCCTTCATTGTTGGTGGCGGCGCCGCGGCTTGTGCCCGCGATCCGCACGTTGGCCTGCAGCAGCGTCTCTCCTGTTTCGGCATCGCGCACGTATCCGTTCAGGGATGCGGTTTCGCTCTTCTGGGCCGCGGCGGGGAGGATCGCAAGCGCAAGGACGGCCGCGCAGAGACCAGCGACGAGGAGGGCGCGACGGACGTCCATAGAAGCGCGAGTGATTGAGACCGGAGAGAGCATCGAAAGGAAGGGAGTAAGACGATTTGATGGGTTCTCAACAGGTCGAATGAGCGTATGATGCCCGGCATTCGACGAATCGCATGTGCAGAGCGACGAACGCAGGCTCGAACTGCGCTCGGCCACGTCCGTTCGCGGCTGTTCGTACGGATTCCGTCTCGGGACGCCCCCGCCGGTCTCCAGCGGCCGGGCCGGTTGTGCACCTGCAGTACTACTCCATGGCCGGAACCGAGCTCCTCGGCGGACCGATGCCTGTCGCACGCTCCGATGAGGCCTGGCGGGGTTCCGGCTACAAGGTCGCTCCCGTAGCTCAGAGGTTCTCCGTGCAGCTGAAAAGTCCCGAGTAGCCACTCTTCGCGCCTACGCACTTTTGGGCACCCGTCCACACAAAAGACGAGGCCACCGCCCACGTCTGCGGTGGCCCCGTCGCAGTCGTCGCCAACGTGGAAGACGCAACCGACTTAGAGTCTGTTTTGATTTTGGGTCGGATCGCGAGAGCGAGAATTGACGGAGCGAAAATCGCCCCCTGAGCGAGGCCTGTAGCGGGGCTACCGGTCGAGTGAAGGGGCGATTTGCAGCCCGTCAAGGCCGCTCGGAGCCCGGGAGATAAATTAAAACAGACTCTTAAGCCTCCTCGCCGGTCAGCGGGTACCCGGCCTGTCGCCATCCCGCGTACCCGTCTTCGAAGTCGATCACGTTCGTGTAGCCCAGTTCCTCGAGCGTCCGGGCCGCCGTCGGCGAGGCGTCGCAGTCCGCATTGGCGCAGTACACTACGATGGGCGCGTCTTTGTTGGGCACGAGGCGCTCGACCTCCTCAATGTCGTCGGTGGGAACATTGATAGAGCCCGGAATGTGCTTCGCCTCATGGGCCTCCCGCGGCAGCGTGTTGATGAGAACCGGCGGATGCTCGCCTTCGAGCGCGTCCTTAAGATCATCGGTAGAGATGGTCGTCAGAGTCGTCGGCATAACTGGAGTTTGAATTGGTGCACGGTTTGCGACGAAATGTCGTTCGGATGTCACTGCAATGCAAAACGGCGGGGTCCGGAACGGGATTCTCCGTGGCGCGGGCGTCTCGAGGTGTTACACGAGTTCAAGGATTTTCCAGGAAGCGTGAGGACCTGCGGGTCGAGGCAGTCGTTGGGCGCCGTCGGTTGCTCGTCAAATTCGTCCGTTGTGCCTCCATGTCTCGCTGCTTCCCGGCTTTGTTTGGTATCGGTTTCCTGATCCTGCTGCTCGCCGGCCCGGCACGGGCCCAAGATACGTCCGACGTAGCTTTTCGCGTGCAGATGCCCGACAGCGTCGTGGTGACGGCCACCCGTGGGCCCTCGGCGCTGGAGGAGACCGGTCGTCGCGTCACGGTCTACACGCAGCAGGACATTCAGGCCCTCTCGGTCAACAGCCTGGATCAGTTGCTCGACGTGGTGGCGGGGCTCGACGTGCAGAGCCGCGGCGGCTTCGGGGTGCAGAGCGACCTGACGATGCGGGGCTCTACCTTCAACGGCGTGCTCCTGCTCCTCGACGGCGCCCGCGTCAACGACCCGTACACGGGTCACTTTCTGATGGATCTACCGGTACCTCTCTCCGAGATTGCCCGCATAGAGGTGCTGCGCGGGCCCGCCACGGCCCTCTACGGCCCGGACGCGCTGGGCGGCGTGGTGCACCTCCTCACGAGCACCGCCCTGCGCAACGGATCGGGGCGGGACGTGGGCACGTCGGTTCGGGTCGACGCGCGCTACGGCAAGAATAACCTCTACGACGTGGGCGGGGCAGCCCGCACCGTGGGCGAGACCACGGCCGTGAGCACGGCGGCCTCGGCGCAGGGCAGCGACGGCCAAACCGTGTCGGCGGCCGAGCCGCCCGATGACTCCGACCTGCCGAGCACCGTGCAGACCGATTTTTCCCGGCAGGCCGCCACCGCCGCGGTGTCCCGCAATCTGGGTGGTGCAACGCTCTATGCCCGGGCCGGGGTGGATGACCGCGAATTCGGGGCCTACCACTACTACACGGACTTTTCCACGGACCGGGCCCGCGAGGCCACCTCTACGTTCTGGCTGCAGAGCCGCCTGTCGAGTGCGGGCGCGACGGAC
>PXSX01000075.1:8359-9364 GCA_003022655.1 Bacteroidetes bacterium QH_1_64_81
TCAGCTCTACCTGGCCTACGAGCTGGGCCCCACCACGCTCCGGGCCGGTGGCGGACGCGTGGTGCGCGCCCCCAACTACGTGGAGCGCTTCATCGATTCCCCCACCAACCAGGGAAACGACGGTCTCGACGCTGAAACGGCCTGGTCGGGGGAGGCGGGCGCCGACGTGCAGCTGCCCGCGGACCTGTCGCTGTCGGTGACGGGCTTCCACCGCGCCACCCAGAATGCGATCGACTATCTCCGGCAGGACGGCGTCTTCGTGGCCCGTAACCTGGACCGCACTACCACGACGGGCCTCGAAACCGAGCTCTCCTTTGACCGGCGCCTCGGCGCCGTGGGGCTCGATCTTGACGTGGCCTACACGCTCCTCGACGCCACCTTCGACGCCCAAGAGCCGGTCTCGGCCTACAAGTACGGCCTTAACAGTGCACGCCATCACGTACAGGGCAGCGCCTCGATGACGGCCGGGCCCGTGACGCTGGGCCTGCAGGGCGCGTGGAAGGACCGGCTCCGCGACGCGCCCCTGGCGACCGATCGGTACGGCGTGGTGCACGGGCGGGTCGGGTACCGCGTGCAGGTGGGCGGGGCGCCCATTACGCTGTCGGCGGAGGTGCGGAACGTGGGCGACGTGGACTACAGCGAGGTCTTCGACGCGCCGATGCCGGGCCGCACGCTGCTGGTGGAGATGGCGGTGCAGCTGTAGCGCTTGGAGAGCGAGCCGGTGCTCCTCGATTGAGAATCGATGGCTATGGCCTGATCGACTGAATCGCCCACTCGGGCCGTTCGTCGCCGGACTGTTGGCCAAGGTCGGGCTGGTCGCCCGCGTGCCGGGCGACGACGGTGCGCGGCCCCGAGGCCTCAAGGGCCGATACGCCCCGCTCATCGAGCAGGGACGACGCGAGGCGCACGGCGTGCTCGCCGGAACTGATCGGAGGTGTCGAGGAGCCGTAGGCGAGCACTGTTATCACGCGAACTTGGCAGCGCACCGGCTCGGCCGACGCGTCG
>PXSX01000076.1 GCA_003022655.1 Bacteroidetes bacterium QH_1_64_81
TCGTCGTCGGCGGGAACGGCTCGACCAAATGATCGATCGTCTCACGGAAAATGGCGTCGAGGTGTCGTCGGAAGCAGTCGATCGGCACGTGGGGACGAGCGCAGCGCCGGGGCGCCCTCATCTGGCGCGGGCACTGGTGGAGGAAGAGCACGTAGACAGCTACGAGGCTGCGTTCGAGCAGTATCTGGATGCGGACCGGCCGGCACACGTGCCGGCTCCCACCCAGCCCGCGACGGAAGCGATCGACGTCCTCCACGCCGCCGGGGGCGTGGCGGTCCTAGCACACCCCGGCCAGTGGATGCCAGGCTCCGTGCTCACGGCGCTTCGCAAGCACGGCCTGGACGGCATTGAGTGCCACTTCCCGAGTCATCCCGACTACCTCGTCGACTACTACAAAAACATCTGCCACTCGCACGACCTGCTGGTGACTGGGGGATCGGACTATCACGGCGGATCGGATGTGGACGACACGGCGCTCGGTACCGTCGGTCTCACGGTGTCGCAGTGGGAACGATTCCGGGACGCCGCTCTGTAACTGCGGCGTCAATACGCCCACTCTTCCGTGCCGATCACTCCCTGCCTCGATGCCCACGCACCTCGAAGGAGACCTCGTCGTTGATGACCACCGGTTCGCGATCATTGTCGGCCGCTTCAACGAACGCGTTACCGACGACCTGCTCGACGGTGCCCTCGACACCCTGAAGCGCCACGGGGCCGATCTCGACGACGTGACGGTGGCTCACGTGCCTGGCTCGTGGGAGATTCCCGTTGCGGCCCAGACGTGCGCCCGCTCGGGCGACTACGACGCGGTGATCTGCCTCGGCACCGTCATCCGCGGCGACACGCCCCACTTCGACTACGTGTGCTCCGGCGCCACGAGCGGCACCATGCAGGCCTCGCTCGACACCGAGGTGCCGGTCCTGTTCGGCATTCTGACCACCGACACGGTCGACCAGGCGATTGAGCGGGCCGGATCGAAGGCGGGCAACAAGGGCCGCGAGGCCGCGGAGGCCGCCATCGAGATGGCCAATCTAATGACGCAGATTGACGGGTCCTAGCAGAGTGCTGCGTGCGGTCTGGGGCTGATAGGCCTCCCTGCTGCTGGGCGTCGTGATGCGTGAGGAGTGATGCGTGATAACCCTCGCGATTCACGGGTCACGCTTCAGCCCGACAGGCAGGGGGTCCACGGAAAGTTCACGGCGGGAACGCTCCTCGATCCGAGCCTCCACGAAACGTATTGGCGCGAATGTGCGTCCGAAGGAGTGACTGAACGCTGAGGTCCGTCATTCCGACAATGGTGGGTGTAGCTCAGTTGGTTAGAGCGCCAGGTTGTGGTCCTGGAGGTCGCGGGTTCAAATCCCGCCACTCACCCCG
>PXSX01000077.1 GCA_003022655.1 Bacteroidetes bacterium QH_1_64_81
TCGGAACGGCCTCGGGACCGGAGACGAGTTACCCCCTCCATCACCACCGGTTCGACATCGATGAGACGCCGCTCGCGCCCACGGCCCGGCTCATGGCGCGGGTGCTTATGAATCACCTCAGCCGCAACCTCACCGCGGACGAGGATTCTTCGCGCCCCAACCTCACCGCGTCCAGCAACGGGACGACCGACGACTCACAATAATCCGGTCCAGGCTTGACGCATTTTTGTCTCGCAGTTACCTTTTGGGCCCTTCTCAATGGGGCGCACGACGGCCCCTCCTTCCGCGCCCATCTCTGAGATTGTCCATGCCCCGGCTCATCGTCGGCGTCCTGCTGGTCGCCCTCCTCGTCCCGGGCCCCGCAGTCGGGCAGCCCGATACGGGGGACGTGGTGATCAACGAAATCATGTACGCCCCGTCACCGTCGACGAACGAGTTCATCGAGCTCTACAGCCGCACCGAAACGGCGGTCGCCCTGGACGAGTTGGTGTTTGCGGACGCTAATCAGGAGTACGAGCCCGTGACGGTCACCGACACGACCCTCGCCCCCGGTGAGTACGTCGTGCTCGTGCGAGACGCCGAGGCCTTTGAGGCGTCGTTTCCCAGCGTGCCGTTCCTGACCCCGGACGGATGGGCGGTCCTCAACAATGGGGGCGACACCGTATTCCTCCGCCACTCCCCCTCCGGCACCCCGCTCGACTCGGTGCCCTACGACCCGTCGTGGGGCGGCAGTGACGGTCGCTCGCTGGAGCGCATCGATCCGGCCGGGCCGTCCGACGCCGCCACCAACTTCGCGTCCTCGGAGGCCGAGGTGGACGCCACGCCCGGCCAACAGAACAGCGTTTACGATCCGGACGAGACGCCCCCGGCGCTGGAGGCCGTCACGCCCACCCCGGACGGCGATTCGCTGACGGTCGTCTTTTCGGAGCCGCTCGATGCCGCCACCGTCTCGGCGGAGGCCTTTCAGTTTGCGGCCGTGGACGCCCCGTCGATCACGGCAGCGCAGGTGGACGCGTCCGCCCCGGGGCGCGTCCGGTGCGCTCTGAACCCCACGCTCGCAACCGGGGACTACACCCTCGTCGTCTCCGGCGTGTCCGACCGGCGCGGCAACGTCTTGGACGAAGGCCAGGCGGCATTCTCATACTTCGTGCCCGAGCCCCCCGCCCCGACGGACGTCGTCGTGTCGGAGATCATGTACGCGCCCTCCACGGCGTCGAATGAGTTCGTCGAACTGTACAACCGCTCGGACAAGACCATCGATCTGGGCACGCTCCGGGTCGCCGATGAGGACCGGGACTTCGACCCGGTCGCGCCGGCCTTGACGCCGCTGACGCCGGGCGAGTACGTCGTGCTCGTGCGGGACGCAGAGGCGTTCAAGACTGCCTTCCCATCGGTCGACTTTTTCGCGCCCGACGGCTGGGACGCCCTGAACAACGGCGGCGACACCGTCCTCCTGCGGCATGCGCCCTCCACCACCGCCATCGACTCGGTGCCCTACGCTCCCTCCTGGGGCGGCAGTGATGGCCGCTCGCTGGAGCGCATCGACCCGCGCGGCCCCTCAGGCCGGGCCTCCAGCTTTGCGTCGTCGACAGCGCCGGCCGGGGCCACGCCCGGCACCCAGAACAGCCGCCACGCCCCGGACACGACCCCGCCCCAGCCGGTCTTCGCCGAACAGGTCGACTCGACGGTCGCGGAGGTCGTATTCAACGAGCCCGTCCAGGGTGGGACCATCCAGCCCAGCGCGTTTCAGGTGGGGGAGACGACCGTTACCCAGACCGCACTGACGGCTGACAGTATCGCCCGCTTGTCGCTGTCGGAGGCCCCGACGGCCGCCACGGTGGTCGTGACCGACGTGCGCGACCTGGTGGGGAACCGCCGCGAACAGGCCACCCTGTCCCTTGCCCGTCGCCCAACGCCGGAGGCCCTCGCCATCACCGAAATTCTATTCGATCCCCTCACCGACGACTTCGACGATCGGCCCAACCAGGTCGAGTACGTCGAGCTCGTCAACCTTGCCGCTCACCCGCTCACGCTGAGCGGACTCGTGCTCACCGACCGCCCGACCGAGGAGGGCACGGCCGACACGATCCGGGCCGGACGCCGGCGGGCCGTGTCGCCGGGGGCGTTCGCCGTGGTGGCCGCCGCGCCCGAGGGTCCGATGCCGGTGCAGGAATCGCAGCTCGCCGCCGCGTTTCCGGACGCGCCCCTGACGCCGGACTCGGTGGCCTTCCTTCCGGTCAACGCCACCCGACTCGGGCTCCGCAACGACGGCGATCTCATTCGCGTGCACCGCCGCGACCGCACCGTCGTGGCCGAGGTGGACTATGTGCCCGACTGGCATGCGCCGGGCCTCGCCGAGACGAAGGGCACCGCACTGGAACGCATCAGCCCCACCGCCGGCGCCGACGCGGCGGACAACTGGACCAGCAGCACAGCCCCCAGTGGCGGCACGCCCGGGGCCCCAAACGACGTGTCGCTGGCCCCGCCCGACGATGCGCCCGAGGCCGCCGGTCTCCGCATCCAGCCCGACCCCTTCTCCATCGAACGGGACAAGGCCACCCGCATCCACTACTCGCTCGACGACGTGCCAAACCTGGTGCGGGCACGCATCTACGACGCGCGGGGCCGCCAAGTGCGCACCCTGGAGGAGGCCCGCCTTGCCGGGCGCAGCGGCGAACTCGTATGGGATGGTCGCGACGACGCCGGCGATCGCGTCCGCATCGGGCCCTACGTGGTCTTCTTCGAAGCGGTGCGGGCCGAAGGCGGCACCATCACGCAGCTCAAAGAGACCGTGGTCGTGGCACGGCCGCTGAACTGATACCATCTGCGCCGCATCGTTGTGCAGATTCTGAGCGGTCGGCGCGGTCAGAAAATGAGAACTGAGGTGTAGACTCTGCCCCCATCTCGATGTAAGACGACCGGCGGGTCGTCCTTACGTGGACGGATGGGAGCAGAAATGCACAGCGAAATCTCGCATCTGGTATGAGCCACTGAAGCTCGAATGGACCCCATTGGTCTCATTTTTGGGACCAATTCCGCCGCAGGACTGCTCTGTGTCCTCCGGCTCAGACAATCCAACAGAAATGACATAGTCATCTCCTTTTTCCCGCGCCAGCCCTCTCCGAACGGAACAGGAATTTTCGCGGCGTCGTTAGGGACGGTCCCAGAATGAGTTCTACTCAACTGGTCTCTTGCCCCCATGCCCGACACTGCTTCCCCCGCCTCCGATGTCTCCACCAAGGACGCCCCGATCCAAATCAGCCCGAACGCAGCGAAGGAGATTCGGAAAATCATCCGCAAGAAGAACATTCCGGACGGCTACGGGCTCCGTGTCGGCGTAAAGGGCGGCGGCTGTTCGGGAATGAGCTATGTGCTCGGCTTTGATAAGGAGCGCGAGAAGGACCGCGTGTTCGAGATCGACGGAATTACCGTCTACATGGACAAGCGACACGGGCTCTACCTGATGGGCACTACCATCAACTACCACGATGGCCTGGACGCGCGGGGCTTTACGTTCGAAAACCCCAATGCGACGGAAACCTGTGGCTGCGGGGCGAGCTTTGCGGCCTAACGCTGCTCTCTGTGCCCTGCCCTGCTCGCCTGTCATTCGTCCTGCGGCGTGTCAGCGGGCTCTGTGCGGGTGACGACACATCCCTCTATCGTGGACGGAGGTCAGATTGTAACGCTCCTGGATTTTTGAAACCCAAGGAAGCAGACCTCCTGGGTAGGGGAACAGAGCATGTAGATCCACGGTTACCAGAGAGACCACGTGCTTCACAGGCGGGGTCGTCAGGAGGGGCAGGATACAGGATCAATCCCTCTTCTCTTCCCCGCCGTGTAGGGCGCCGACGCGGCGCTTTTGATCGTTCAATCCCCCTAGGTATGGAAGGTAACTTTTCAAATCGTGTCCGCGACGTAATTTCGTACAGCCGCGAAGAGGCGGTCCGACTCGGTCACGATTACATCGGGACGGAGCACCTTCTGCTCGGCCTCATCGAGGAAGGCGAAGGAATCGCCGTCAAGATCCTCCACAACCTCGGGTGCGACCTGCTGGAGCTCAAAGAGGCCGTGGAAGATACGGTTCGAAGCACCGGCAGCTCCACCTCCGTTGGGAACATTCCGCTGACCAAGCAGGCCGAGAAGGTGCTGAAAATCACATACTTGGAAGCGAAGCTCTACAAGAGCGACGTCATCGGGACGGAGCATCTCCTCCTGAGCTTGCTCCGAGACGACGAAAACATCGCCGCGCAAATTCTCCAACAAGGATTTTCAGTAACATACGACGCCGTGAGAAACGAGCTAGACTCCATTATCAGTGGCAAAGCCTCCTCCTCCAGCGGTAGCAGCGGATCCGGCGGTCGCCTCTCGTCCGGGTACGGGCAAGAGAGCGGCGGCGGTGAGTCCGAGAAAAGCCAGACCCCCGTCCTCGACAACTTCGGCCGGGACCTGACCGAGCTGGCGGAGGAAGACGAACTCGACCCAATCATCGGACGCGGAGAAGAGATTAAGCGGGTGGCTCAAATCCTGAGTCGCCGCAAGAAAAACAACCCGGTGCTTATCGGCGAACCGGGTGTCGGAAAGACAGCCATCGCCGAGGGGCTCGCCTCCCGAATCGTGGAGCGCAAGGTCAGTCGCGTGCTCTACGACAAGCGCATCGTGACGCTGGATCTTGCCTCCCTCGTGGCCGGCACCAAGTACCGCGGCCAGTTTGAGGAGCGCATGAAGGCCGTGATGAAGGAGCTGGAGAACAACGAGAACATTATCCTCTTCATCGACGAGATCCATACGATTGTGGGGGCTGGCGGTGCGTCGGGCAGTCTCGACGCCTCCAACATGTTCAAGCCTGCGCTTGCCCGCGGCGACCTCCAGTGCATCGGGGCCACCACCCTTGATGAGTACCGCCAGAACATTGAAGGCGACGGCGCGCTGGACCGCCGCTTCCAGAAGATCATCGTCGATCCGTCTACCCCAGAGGAGACGATCAACATCCTCTCCAACATCAAGTCCTACTACGAGGAACACCACAATGTCCGCTACTCGGAGGAGGCCATTGAGCTGGCGGTTCAGCTCAGCGACCGCTACATCACCGACCGCTTCCTGCCGGACAAGGCCATCGATGTGATGGACGAGGCCGGCGCCCGGGTGCATCTCTCCAACATCAAGGTGCCGCCCGAAATTCTGGAACTTGAGGAGAAGATCGAGGATGTCCAGGAGGAGAAGAATCAGGTCGTCAAGAGCCAGCGCTTCGAAGAGGCGGCTCGTCTCCGGGACCGGGAGAAGACGCTCCAGGAGGAGCTGGAGCAGGCCAAGACGGAGTGGCACGAGCAGGCCGAGACGGAAATTCACGACGTGACCTCTGAGGAGGTTGCCGGGGTCGTCGCCATGATGACCGGCATTCCGGTCGATAAGATCAGCGAGCCGGAGCAGCAGAAGCTCCTCAAGATGGAGGAGTCGCTCAAGGAGCACGTCGTGGGGCAGGACCAGGCCATCGAGAAGCTGTCGAAGGCCATCCGTCGCACCCGTGCCGGCCTGAAGGACCCCGAAAAGCCCATCGGCTCCTTTATCTTCCTTGGTCCCACTGGTGTCGGCAAGACGGAACTCGCGAAGGTCTTGACCGAGTACCTCTTCGACTCGCAGGACTCGCTCATCCGAATCGACATGAGCGAGTACATGGAGAAGTTCTCCGTGAGTCGACTCGTGGGGGCCCCGCCGGGGTACGTAGGGCACGAAGAAGGGGGCCAGCTCACCGAGAAGGTGCGCCGGAAGCCGTACTCCGTGGTGCTGCTCGATGAGATTGAGAAGGCCCACCCGGATGTCTCCAACATCCTGCTTCAGGTGCTGGACGACGGCATTCTGACCGACGGCATGGGTCGGGAAGTT
>PXSX01000078.1 GCA_003022655.1 Bacteroidetes bacterium QH_1_64_81
CGAGCTTGCCGCCCGTCTGAAGAGGGAACTCGGCCCTTGTGGCCAGTCGGGCAACCGATTTGAGGGAACCGGTGGGCTGGCGTGTCCAGACTGCGGGTCCGGCGCGGCCAATCGCAAGAGCTGGCGAGACCGCATCGTAGAGATTCCCCGGCTCGGGGGCGTGGAGATCAAACGTCCGTACGTGAAGTGTCGGAACTGCGGGCGAGCGTTTACGCCTTACGACGCCGGAATTCCCGACCAGCGGCGCTACGGCTGGGAGGGACTTCGGCGCCCACTGGAAGCGACGGTCGAGACCAGCTATCGGCGCGGGGAGGAGGCCTACCCGGAATCGCCCTCCCGGTCGACGCTCTGGCGAAGAGTTCAGGAGCAGCAACCGGCGCTTAGAGAGCCACTTTTCGAAGAGGGGCAAGAGGATCGAAGGACCGATCCTACCGGCTCAGACGCCGATGAAGGCATTGTGGAAGGCTTTGCGGAGGGCACGTGCGTGGCCGATGCCACCCGCATTCCGGCTCGGGAAGAGGAGGCCCACCATAGCCTATCGATCGCTCACGTGGTACGGCCCGACCGCGAGGGTGGCCCCGGCGGCCGCCCAGCCCTCCAGCGGAAGGCGGTCGCAGCGCGGGTCGGAAGTGAAACCCGGCTTCGAGACGCCCTTCAGGACGTTCCGATCCAGTCGCTGGTAACCGACGGGCAGATGGACGTCTCTGGGGTTGCTCCCTATCGGGGCCGGTGCCGATGGCACGTGCCCCGCACGGTCCGCTTTCGGCGCCAATGGCCATGCAGCAAAGGCTACACTGACCCGGTGGTCGGCAGCGTGCCGCCTACTGGCCCCGAAGGCCACGGGCGGCTGTCGAGCGAGCGGCTGAGGGCATCGCCGTCTATGCCGAGGCGCCCGGGGCCTTCTGCGTTGAGTCGACCGCCCCGGCCGAACGGGAGATGCGGGAGTTGAACCGGCGATTTGAAAACGGGGGGCAGTGGACCCGACTCGGTGCGGAGAACTTGCTTCAGTACCACCAGCTTTACCGACATGCTCCAGGGCGATGGGCCCAGTGGTTCGCCGCTCCTGATCCACCTGGGTAACAGGCCAACTCACAGACTTGAAATGCCACCCAACCTTCGATTTCTCAACCTTCTATGCGAAGCCTCTCAGGGTTGACAGTCTCTGCACCGGAAGGCGGATCGATCGAGGTATGCTCCGACATTCCGTGAGAGAGGCTAATAGTGCCACGGCACGTCGGACCAGTCCGGGTCGCGGCCTTCGAGAAACGCATCGCGGCCCTCCTGCGCCTCGTCGGTCATGTAGGCTAGGCGCGTCGCCTCCCCCGCAAACACCTGCTGGCCCACTAGGCCGTCGTCGGCCATGTTGAAGGCGTACTTGAGCATGCGGATGGCGGTGGGACTCTTGCCGTTGATTGTTTCGCCCCAGTCGAGCGCCGTTTCTTCGAGGACGTCGTGCGGCACCGACTCATTGACCATGCCCATCTCCGCGGCCTCCTCGGCGGAGTAGGTCTTGCCGAGGAAGAAGACCTCGCGCGCCTTCTTCTGCCCCACCTGCTGGGCCAGCAGGGCCGAGCCGAAACCGCCGTCGAAGCTGGCCACGTCGGGATCGGTCTGTTTGAACCTGGCATGCTCGGCGCTGGCGAGGGTCAGGTCGCAGACCACGTGGAGGCTGTGCCCGCCGCCCACGGCCCACCCCGGCACCACGGCGACCACGACCTTGGGCATAAAGCGGATGAGGCGCTGGACCTCCAGGATGTGGAGGCGGCCGGGCTGTGTCTCGTCGGCCTCCCCTTCGTCGTTCTCGTACTGATACCCGTCTTGTCCCCGAATGCGCTGGTCGCCGCCGGAGGAGAAGGCCCACTTGCCGTGCTTTTGGGACGGACCGTTGCCCGTGAGCAGCACGCAGCCGACGTCGGACGATTGACGGGCGTGGTCGAGCGCCTGGTAGAGTTCGTCCAC
>PXSX01000079.1:0-1366 GCA_003022655.1 Bacteroidetes bacterium QH_1_64_81
TTCAGTCTCATGGCGACTGCGACCAAACCGGCTGTGCCCTCCGCGCTTGAGGGGCGAGTGGTCAACGACGAACCGATCTCGGTGGAAGAGTATCTCGAACGAGAGCGAGCGGCGGTGGGCGAAAAGCACGAATACATTGACGGATGGCTCATCGCAATGACCGGTGCCAGCCTGCCCCACAATCTCATTGTCTCAAATATTAACGCTCTGCTCCACAGCACACTTCGGTCAACAGAGTGTCGGGTGACGACCAATGACCTGCGAGTCGCCCTTCCCTCCGTTGACAAATACGCGTATCCGGACATTGTCGTCTATTGTGGCGAGCCGGAGCTTGACGAGGAGAAGACCGACATGCTGTACAATCCGACGTTGCTCGTAGAAACCCTGTCGCCGACGACCGAAGGGTACGATCGCGGCGAGAAATTCGCCCGCTACCGGAAGATCGACACCCTCCAGGAATACCTCCTCGTCGCCCAGGACACGCCCCACGCCGAGCACTACGTCCGGCAGGACGACGGAGGCTGGCGCCTGACCGATATCGATGGCCTCGACGCCACGATCACGCTGCCCTCGGTGGAGGCTGAACTTCCACTCGCTGAGGTTTATCTTAACGTGTTTGAGGAAAACGAGTCCGCCGAGACCGGGTAGCCCCAAACGCTGAACGCCTACCGCGCAACCCCCAACGCCGAACATAGACCGCCATGCCAATCGTCACCATCGACGGAACGACCTACGAGTACGAGGGGGAGCAGAAGCTGCTCCAGTTCTGCCTGAACCAGGGCATCGAATTGCCTCACTTCTGCTACCACCCCGCCATGTCCATCCCGGCCAACTGCCGGCAGTGCCTCGTAAAGGTGGGCATGCCGAAGAAGGACCGCGAGACGGGTGAGGTGGAGCTCGACGAAAATGACGAGCCAGTCGTGCAATTTTTTCCCAACCTGCAGGCCAGCTGCACGGTCGACCTGCAGGACGGCATGGTCGTCAAGACGCACCGCTCCAGCGAGGAGGTGGAGGACGCACAGACCGACAACCTGGAATTCCTGCTGGCCAACCATCCGCTCGATTGTCCCATCTGCGATCAGGCCGGCCACTGCCCCCTCCAAATTCAGGCTTACAAGTACGGGCCGGAGGGCTCTCGCTTTGAGTTTCGCAAGGTGCACAAGCCGAAGCGCGTGAAGCTGGGGCCGCGCGTAACGCTCGACGCTGAGCGCTGCATCAACTGCACCCGCTGCACCCGCTTTACCGACGAAATCTCCGGCAGCGGCCAGCTCACGATTGCGAACCGGGGCGTCAAGAACTACCCGATCACGGCACCGGGCGAAGAGTTCGACGAACCCTACTCGATGAACACGATCGACATCTGCCC
>PXSX01000079.1:1371-3436 GCA_003022655.1 Bacteroidetes bacterium QH_1_64_81
GTGGGGGCGCTCACGTCCTCGGACTTCCGCTTCAAGGCGCGCATCTGGGAGATGAGCTCCACCCCCTCCATCGTGTCTACCAACGCGACGGGGGCCAACTGCCACTACTGGGTGCGTGACAATCAGGTGCTCCGCATCACGCCGCGGCAGAACATGGCGGTGAACGAGTACTGGCTCCCCGATGAGGACCGGCTCGTCTACAACACGTTCAACGATAACCGCCCGGACGGCCCCCACCTTCGCCGCAACGGCACCCGAACGCAAAGCAACTGGCAGCAGGCCTACGCCCAGGCGGCGTCGCTGCTCGGCAGCACCGACCCGGCACGCATCCTCTTCCTTGGCTCCGCCCACGCCACGGTGGAGGATAATTACCTGCTCACGCAGCTGGCCGACGCGCTCGGCGCCGAGCCCCCGCGCTACATTCCGCACGTGGAACCGGGAGCGGGCGACGACTGGCTCATCACCGACGACAAGACGCCCAACGCCGAGGGCTGCGAGCGGCTCGGCCTCCGCCCGGTCGACGAGGAGCTCGTGGGCACGCGGATCGCGGAGGGCGATCTGTCCGACCTCGACGTGGTGCTGCACTACTACAACACGACGAACGAGACGCTGCCCCGCGCCACCGCGGCCCTCCCGGCGGCCATGATCGTGGAGACGGTGGGCACCTACGTAAACCAAGACGGCCGCGCCCAGCGCGTGCGCCCGGCGAAGGAGATTCAGGGTGTCAACCGCACGCTCATGATGGAGATGGGCACCAGCCGCGAGGACAGCCACGGCACGCCGTTCGACCGCTGGCACAACGACGAGAACCGCATCAACTGCAAACCGAGCTGGGAGATGCTGCCGTCCATCGCGACGAAGCTCGGCGTGGAGATGGACTATCCGAAGGGGCCGGAGCAGATCATGGACGAGGTGCAGTCGAGCCTACCGGCCTTTAAGGGCGCGACCTACGACGCGATGGACCTGAAGGGCACGCAGCTGGAAGATGTGGAGGCGGGAGAGGCGGTGTAGCGCAGATTCGCAACGATCTTTCGGACGGAGGCGGAATGGAAGGAATGAGGGTACTGGTCGTTCGACACGACAATCTCGATAAGAATCCTGACCTGCCCCCGAATGTCCCGTCCGGTCAGATGACGGACACTGGTGACGGACGATCCAGCTCCTCCTTCGGGCGATCCATTGAACTACTCGACCATGATCTACCGTCTCTGCCGATCGTACGAAGATCGGTGGACGTAGTACAAACGCCCCTCTTCCCCTCGGCAATGAACCTCCAACCGAAAAGCCCCCTCTCCGGAAGAAGAGGGGGCTTAGGCGGTTGTGCTCCTGCTACGTTCGCCCGCTCGTGGAGCAAGGAGTAGCAGGGCAAGGACTCGAAAGCGGCGACCGGCCTACACGGCGGCGGGATCGAACGTGTACGTCCCTGTGTGAATACGGTAGGCACCAAGCTCTTTCCAGTCCTTCACGATGGCGCGGGCTTCCGACTCCGATTGAGGGTTAACACCGAGGACGACGCGTCCCTCCTCGATGTCTTTCTTGTAGCGCTTGGCTCGTTCTTCCGAAATGCCAGCTCCCGCCAGCGCACCAATGATGGACCCGGCCGCGCCGCCGGTCCCTGCACCGGCCAAGGCCGCTGCCAAGGGGCCGGAGATGGCGAGACCAATGCCCGGAAGCGCCACGGCGCCTCCAGCGGCCAGGAGAGCCCCTGCAATCCCCCCGACGGTTCCTCCCGTCGCGCCTCCGACTCCTGCTCCTTCGGCGGCCTTCGTTCCTTCTTCAATCTCTATATCCTCGTCCTTGTAGTGCTTCTTGCGCGTCTCGTCGGACATAAGGATGGTGACGTCGTCGTGGCCGTATCCCGACCGATTGGCGACCTTGTCGTACGCGCGATCCGCCGCGTCATGGTCGTCAAATGTTGCTGTAACGAGGTTCTCGTGATCCTGTGTGCGTGCCATGGTATTACCTCCTAGTTCGTGTGAGGGTCAGCGAAAGTGAATTGCCAAATTCGACCTGATAAGTAATCCTTTCTCAAGATGTGCTCCCAACTAAGGAAGAGGGTCGATTG
>PXSX01000080.1 GCA_003022655.1 Bacteroidetes bacterium QH_1_64_81
CACTCACCGGTTCGCCGCGCCCTCCTCTCCGTGTACGACAAGACCGGCATCGTTGACTTCGCCCGGCGACTCCGCGCCTTCGACGTGGAGCTCATCTCCACCGGCGGCACGGCCGAGACCCTGCGCGAGGCGGGCCTCCCGGTGACTGACGTGGCCGACGTGACGGGCGTGCCGGAAGTGCTGGAGGGCCGCGTCAAAACCCTCCATCCGGCCCTCCACGCAGGCATTCTGGCTCGCCGCTCACACGAAGAGGACATGGATGCCCTCGACGAGCACGGCTACGCCCCCATCGACCTCGTGGTGGGCAACCTCTATCCCTTCGGCACGGCCGCTCAGGACCCGAACCTCGATGTCGACGGGATGATGGAGTACGTCGACATTGGCGGCCCCACGATGCTCCGCGCCGCCGCCAAGAACCACGCGCATGTCGGCGTCGTCATCACCCCCCGCCAGTACGACCGGGTCGCCGACGAGCTCGAACAGAACGATGGACACCTGTCGCTCCCCACCCGTCGCGGCCTGGCTCAGAGCGCCTTCGCCCACACGACCGCCTACGATCAGCTCATTAGCGACCAACTGTCCCGTCGACCGGAGTTCGAGGACGCGGCGGATGGCGACTCGCTCCCGCACACGTTCGAGACCTCGATGATGCAGGACCGCGAGCTTCGCTACGGCGAAAACTCGCACCAGGAGGGCGCGCTCTACGGGACGCCTTGGCGTTTCTTTGACAAGATCCACGGCAAGGACCTTTCCTATAACAACCTGATCGACACCAGCAGCGCCCTGGCCCTCATCGACGAGTTCCGCAATGCCGGGCCGACCTGTGCCATCCTCAAGCATACCAATCCCTGCGGCGTGGCCACCGCTGACACCCTGGAGGCCGCCTGGCACCGAGCCTTCGCCACCGACACGCAGTCCCCCTACGGCGGCATCGTGATCGTGAACCAGGCGCTCGACCGGGCCACCGCCGAAGCCATCGACGAGATTTTCACCGAAATCGTCATTGCCCCCGAATTCGAACCTGGGGTGCTGGACCTGTTGACGAAACGGGAGCGGCGCCGGGTCATTCGACATCGGGCGGCAAGCCGAGACAGCGACCGGCTCGACGTGCGCTCGGTGCTGGGCGGCCTCCTCGTGCAGACGCGCGACCCGGTCCTCCCCCCCGTTGCCCAACAGAGGGAACGGTGGGAGGTCCCCACGGCCCGTGCTCCCACTGACGACGAGCAGGCCGACCTCGATTTTGCCTGGCGGGTGGCCAAGCACGTCAAGAGCAACGCCATCGTCTACGCCCGAGACCGCACGACCCTCGGCGTCGGGGCCGGCCAGATGAGCCGGATCGACGCATCCGAACTCGCAGTGTT
>PXSX01000081.1 GCA_003022655.1 Bacteroidetes bacterium QH_1_64_81
CGCCTACGTCCCCGGCGTCCGCCGTACTGCCGGTGCCCACCGTCGCGGTGACCGACACGTCGTCGCCGCTCTCCGTGGCAAAGGCCTTCACGTCGACCTCGACCGTCCCGCTACCCTCCTCCGCCTGTGCGAACGGTCGTCCGACCCCAAACGACCGGACGGGCTGCACGTCCGACGATTGGACGGGGATGAGTTGATACTGGCTGTTGAATTCCCCAACGACCCCCGTGTACTCGAACACCCCATTCGGAATAGGATCGCCGATAACGTTCGATTCCCCAGAGCCCTGAACGCGGAACGTGAGGCTACTTTCTACGAGGGTGGGGGCGTCCACCGTATCAATGACGGGGTAGGACGTATCCCCGAGGAACGTGCCCGTTGCCCGCACGAAATCGAGGCCCGTGGCCTGCACCAGCTCCGACTCGTAGTCCTCGCCGTTGGTTCGGAGCGTGACTAACTCTACGTCCTGGGGCGAAGGAACGGTGCCCTGGTCCTGCACGGTGTAGTCGTCCAGGTCTCCTTCGTTAATCTGCAGGAGGCCGTTGAACTCCGAAAGCGTGCCCGACACCTGGAGCTCCGTCCCCTGCGTGATGGTGCCGTCCTGGATGTCGTCGTGAAAGTCGCCGCTCGTCTGCCGCACCACGAGCCCGCTCGCCCCGGTGGGCCCGCTCCCGTCCTGGAAGCGCACAAAGTCGCCGAAGGCGCGGGTGACGGTGCCCTCCACCGTCACGTCGGCCCCCACCCCTTGATCCCGGGCCTCGTTAATCGTGATGGTCTGTCCGTGGGCGAAGGGAACGAGCAGGAGGGCACAGAGCACGCCGGTACAGGCGAGCCCGAGAAGGTGGGCGGGACGCGTCTTGGCGGTAGGCATGAGTGTGTCGTCGTTGAGAACAGAGAGAATGAAAGAAAAGAACGAGGTGATGGAGGCCCTATGCCGTTTGAAGCCGGAAGCCGCTATGCGGGGGTCGCCCCCTCTCAGGCGGAGCCGAGTTACTCTTCGGGCTGAATGTCGCCGGGATGGACGGGGATGAACTGGTAGCCTTCGTCGGTGTCCACCCCGGAGAAGACGTTGAATTGTCCGAGTACACCCTCATAGTCGAACGTACCGTCGGGAATGGGCTCCCCGATCACGTTCGTCTCGTCATCATCTTGCACGCGGAACTCAAAGGAGGTCCCTTCCTCGTCTTCGACGGTGTAGGTGGTTCCGGATTCGAAGCTTCCACTCGCGTTGGGGAAGGAGAGGCCTTCGACGCGGAGGAGCTCGCTCATGTACTCTTCGCCGTCCGGCGCCATGATGTCGCCGAGCGACACGAGCTGCGGCGCCGGGGGCTCGCCCTGAGCGACGATGTCGTAGCTTCCCAGGTCCTCATTGTTAATCTGGAGCAGTCCGCTAAACTGGGAGACGGAGCCGGATACCAGAAGCTCGGTGCCGGGTTCGATGACCCCATCTGCAATGTCCTGCTGGAAGTCCTCCGAGAGCTCCCCAAAGGTCTGCCGGATCGCGAGCCCGCTGGCGCCGGTCGGGCCGGTGTCGTCCTGAAAGCGCACGAAGGCACCGAACGCACGCGTGACGGTGCCGCGGACCGTGACGGTGACCTGCTGGTCGTTCCGGAGGGCCTCTCGGGCCTCCGCACGGGCCTCGGCCATCGGCTTGGCCCCGATGCTGAGGCTAAACTCGCGGGGCGAGCCGATCTCGACGTTGCCCTCGGACTCCAGCCCCTGGAGGGCGAAGAACGCCTCCTTCGATCCTTCCGAAAGGTCAGCCTCCGCGATGTTGACCTCGAGGGTCTCGGTGGCGTTCGGGCCCGCCGTTTCGGGAAATTCCACCGTTTCCTTCGGCGGGGTACTGGATTCCCCGAAGCTGCCGACATCCGCAAGGCTGGCCGAGCTGGCTTCTGCCGCGAACAACACTTCGACGGACACCTCTGCCCCGACCGAGTCGGTCAGCGTGACGCCCATCTCAACGATGCTGTCTGTGGGCACACCGCCGGTGCCCTCGGACGAAAATTGCACAGCGGGACGCGCGGAGTCCACGCCGGTGCCGCTCGAATCACAGCCGACCCACAGGACGGTAACGGCAATAAGCGAGAGAAGGACCCCAATTCGGGAGGGAGTATACATGACGAAGCAGGATGGTCGGGATGCAGACACAAAGAGAGGCAGATCGTGGGCCCGCAGTGGGCACTCGGCGGCCTAGAACGAGTAGCGGACGCCAAACTGTACCTTCCACCGCGAGGCCGTGCTGGCCGTACTGAAGAGCCGGTCGCCCAGCTTGTCGCGCACGACGCTCTCGTCAAAGTTCACGATGGGTTTTCCAATGTCGTCCTCGGTGATAATGCGGCTCCCCATTTCGCTGCCCACGTCGTCCTGTCGGACGACCCCGTTCATGCCCCAGGCAAACAGGTTGTTAAAGCTCGTAAAGCGGATGCGGCCCCAATCATCATTGAGCAGGTTCAGCACGTTTTCGACATTGGCGATGAGTTCGATGTACTGATTGCCCGTGGTCTGAATGCGCTGCGTCACCTTCAGGTCAAGCGTCGTCCGCCAGGGTCCTTTGGCGGCGTACCGTTCGACAAATCCGCCGCGCGCGTCGTCCAGCGCCGGCTCGCTGCTAATGAAGTCGTCCATCAGGTCCCAGTTCTCGCTTTCGACGACCACCTCGCGCTCGTTTTCGGGCACGTACGGGAGGTCGTTGAAGGGAAAGCCGTCCGAGTTGGCGTCGGAGAATCCGTGGATCCAGGTGATCGGCGCTCCCGAGCGCGTTTCGAAAAAGGCCCCAAGGGTCGTCGAGAAGCGATCCATCCAGGAGAACCGGTAGTTTCCGGAGATGAGGACTCGATGGCGCGCTTCAAACTCTGCGGTTCCGACCTCCGGATCGTTGGGGTCCACCGCAAAGTTCTGCTGCCACAGGCTCCCGGCCGTGTCGAACGATCCGTTGAATACGCTCTTCGCGCGGTTGAAGGTGTAGGCAATGGAACCGTTGAGTCCGCTCTGCGACTCACGCTTCAGCTCGCCGGTCAGGAAGTACTCGTAGCCCTGGCTTTTATTCTCGAGGAGAATGACGTCGTCAAAGCCGTCGTCGGCACGATTGGCACCTCCGAACCCGCTTCCGACGTTGTCGCCGTACAGCGGGCGGCCGTGGATCGTCTCCTGCAGCCCGTCCTCGGGCGGCGCAATGTTGAGGTTCCGGGCACTGAGGCTGTTGACCTCCCTGGAGAACTGTCCCTCCACCGTCGCGATGAGGTTCCAGAGCGGCAGCTCCTGGTCGACCCCCATGCTGAAGCGAAGCTGCTGGGGATACTTCAGGTCCGGGTCCGTGAGGGCAACCTGGGCGCTCGCTTCGGCCCCCAGGAGGTCCCCGCAGGCCCCGGCCCCCGGCAGGTCAACCTCCGTCGGCTTCGGCACCTCCGCCGGGTCGCTCGTCGGGACGAAGCAGGAGGCATTCCGGTCGTACACGTCCGAGTCGTCCGCGTAGGCCGCTTCCGGGTCGAGGCTCTCGTCAACCTGCAGGAAGTCGACGCCCGTGTTGCTGTACTGGTTGGAGATCCAGACGAACGGCGGGCGTCCGCTAAACATGCCGGCGCCGCCCCGCACTTGAGTTTCGAGGTTCGGGCCGAGGAGTTCGTCCGTGAAGTTGAAGCCCAGGCGGGGCGACCAGATCGGCTGGGCCGTCGGCACCTCCGAGGTGCTGAACCCGAAGGCCTCCTCCACTGCCGGATTTTCCGAGGGATCCTCCGGCAGGTACGGCACGTCGACCCGAAAGCCAAGCGTGAGCCGGACGTCGTCCGTCACGTTCCACTCGTCCTGCACGTAGCCGCCAAACTGGAGGCCCGTGACATCTGTCTCCGGGCGCACATTGTCGCCGTGCACCTCCGGGTTGGCGAAAGTGTGCTGGATGGACGTGGGCTGTCCGCGCTCAAAGGCCTCAAGGGCGGTCACCGTGCTGTCCCCGACCTCGAACGACTCGAACTGATAGGAGCCCAGCAGGTCCGGGATAAAGAGGTTCGTGAACGCAAAGACCTCATTCTGAGTACCAAACGTGAGGGTGTGATCCCCGACGCGGTACGTGAGGTTGTTTGAGATCTCGAACAGGTCCTGGTCGAGACGATTCGCGTGTTCGATGCCCCCGACCCCCAGGCCCACGCTCCGGGTTCCCGGAAGCTGGACGCTGACCTCGGGGAAGAGGTCCCGGACCGGATCGCGGTTGTCGCGGATGCGCGTGTAGACGAACCGAAACTCGTTGAAGAGGCTGTTGCTGAAGCGGCTGTTCACCTCCAGCGACGTGCTGTTCTGCTGACTCTCGAACTGGTACAACTGGCTCTCGAAGTCGAAGCTTCCAGAAAAGCGGCTGAGGCCCGTTTCCTCAAACGCGTTGATGAAGTTGTGCCGGAGCGTCAGTCGGTGGTCCTCGAGCATGTTCCAGTCCAGCTTCGCGAGCACCTTTTCGTTGTCCTGGCGCTCCGTAAAGGGGGAAAACCCGCCCGGATCGAACCCGTGCTGATTCCGGGAGATGTCCCGAATCCGCTCCATTGTAGACCGCTCGACCGGAAAGACGTCAGTCACGTCCAGGTTCGTTCCCACCCGGGTGTCCTCCGGTTCGCCCCGGCGGAAAACCTCCACGTTTACGAAGAAGAAGAGCTCATCCCGAATGATGGGACCGCCCAGATTTCCCACGAAGTAGTGTTCGCCGAAGTCGGTGCCAAAGGATTCGCCATCGAGGTCGCCGATGAAGTCTTCACTCCGCCCGAGGTAGCGGAGGGAGCCCTCAAACTCGTTCGTCCCGCTCTTCGTGATGGCATTGATGCGCCCCCCGGTGAAGCCGCTTTGCTTCACGTCGTACGGTGAGATGTCGACGTTGAACTCTTGAATGGCGTCCAGGCTAATCGGCTGCGTCCCGGCCTGCCCGCCAGGCACCCCTCCGGAGCCAGCGAGTCCAAAGACATCGTTCAGGGTCGCGCCGTCGATCTGAACACTGTTATAGCGTTCGTTCCGGCCCGCAATGTTCTGCCCATCGGTCCCCGTAAACTGCGGAATCAGGCGCGCGAAGTCCCCCAGACTCCGATCAATCGTGGGCAGCACCTCGATCTCCTCGTTCGAGACATTCGTCCGTGCCCCCGTACGGTCGGGACTGATGGTCGCACCCTCTGAGCGCTCGCCCACGACCTCCACCTCTTCCATCTCGGCCGTCTGGGGTTGGAGCTCGAAGTCGATCTCTCGAGTCTCATCGAGCTGCAGCGTGATGTCGGTGCGCCGAATGGTCTGATAGCCGACGAAGGAGGCCGTGACGGTGTACGGCCCCCCCACGCGCATGCCCTGGATCGTGTACCGTCCGTTCGGCCCCGTGGCCGCCCCGTAGCGCGTGCCGCTCGGCTCGTGGATCGCCAAGATATTAGCGCCTGGGAGGGGATCCTCATTCTCACCTACAACCGTGCCCGTCATGGATGCAGTCGTGGTCTGTCCCCGCACTATGCCGTTTGAGAGCCCGAGGAGCACGGCGATTGCGACGACGAAGAGGAGAGGGGAAGCCCAGCGTATCATCATGGTGGAAGCGATCAGTTCAGTCGTGCGGTGAAGGAAACGGAGCCGGCTTCCCGTCCCGTTGAACCCCGACACTGCGAGTACACAATCGGCAAGATGGGGGGACTACAGTGTTCTTTCGCAAATCATATAATAGCAGGAAGGAATGTCCTCGTCTGTGAAAAACCGATAGCTCATCTCTGCTCCGGCGGTCCATCCGGGTCGCAGTCTCTCTGCTCCAAGACGGCTCCCCTCTACTCACGGCACCTCCCCCACGGAGAGCACGCACAGGTCTCGCTGCTCGTTGGTCAGCGAAATGCGCCGGGGAGAGGTCGAAAGCCACTGGTCGCCCTCGTCGGGGCGGGGAAAAACCCAGACCGATGCATAGCTGATGACCGCCAGCCGGTCTCCACTCGGCGAGAGTGCGGCGCCGGTGGGCGGCGGAATGGAAGCGTGCTCGTCGACCTTCGTGAGGACATTTACCTGATGGGGGTGCGCGGTGTCGAGCCGGTAGAGCTTGGTCCCGGGTACGAGCGCGGTATTCTCGGCTCGTTCTCGGTGCTTGGTGAGCAGGTAGGGGGTCCCGTCGTCAACGATGAGGGCTTCGGCGTCGAAGTGCCACTCCGGGGCGGGAAAGGCCTCCTGGTCCGGGTACGCGATGGAGAGGTGTTTGACGGGGCGGGTCCGGCGGTCGTAGTGGAACGGCTCTCGGAGCACGTAGATGCCCAGGTCGCGCCGCGCGTTGCCGTTGTTGCCGATGTCGCCCAGGTAGAGCACACTGTCCTCCACCGCGATGTCCTCGTAGTCGATGTGGGCGGCCGCCCCGAGTTGCACGCCGGGCCAGGCTGGGATGTCGCTGCTGTCGGCCCCGGCGCCGGAGGCGTAGTCGCCGGCGTGCCAGGGGGCCACGTGGACGGCCCCGGTGCTGTCGATGGCGAAGATGCGCGGCTCGTCGCCGCTGTCATTGTGCACCCACCACACGTTCTCCTGCCACCGGCTCCGGACAGTGGAGCAAAGGGTTAGCGCTCCCACGAGGAAAAGCCCTGCGAGGCTTCTCCACCCAACGACTCTTCGGACACAGCGCCGGTATGAGCAAGCGAGGGTTGTTCGAACGGATCCAAGCATGTAGACGAGTGACAAACTCAGAGAGTCCGCACAAATACCACTGCCCGACGCAACCGCGCCGGGCAGTGGAAAAGCGTCGATGGACGGACGGCGGCTCTAAGGCGACACCGGCGTCACCGTGACTTCGATCACGTCCAAGGCGTCATTTCCGGTTGGAAGGTCCGCGCGCCGGTCAACGGTTCCGCTCTCGGCAGGACCGGTGTCCGGACTCGGCTGCCGCGGGGCCTGGTTGATCCCCACACCGATCTCCTGATCTTGCTCCGTTACAGCGTCATACAGGGAGAGTTCGCTGGTGACGTCGCCGCTGATTGGGTCCCCGTTCTCATCGAAGAGGGCGAGACCCGCCGGGTCGAACGCGTAGAAGTAATCATTCGACTGGATGTGCATTATCGCAATCGACAGGCGATCCCCTTCAAAGTCCTCTTCAGGATCGGGCTCGGCGGCGAAGACCGTAAAGGTCACCGTGTTGTTGTCAGTTCCCGCCGTCGGGGCGAGCGGCCCGTCGCCGAAGGTGGCGCCGTTCGTCACAGCACTGGCGCTTCCGAGGGTTTCGGCGAGGGTGCTCGGATCGCCATCCTCCGCGACCGCCTCGATGCCACCGGACGCCTCGCGGTTCAGGCTGAACGGCTGGATGGCGTCGGAATGGGCAGCAAAGGTCCCCGGCGACACCGGCACGGTAATGCCGGTAAGAGGATCGATTTCGTTGTTGAAGTGATCGTTGCGGTCCCCTTCTTCGGCGAGACGCTCGAGCCCCGCACTGGCCGTGGAGTCTTCGACTCCGATGAAGCCCGGATAGCGAACGTCATCTCCCGGATTTTCTTCCGGATCTCCCCCGGGAACCTGATCGAAGTGGGCTCCAAACGTCCCGGGCAATAGCGAAATGTCCTCGCCGTTCACCTGCGTGTTCGTTTCGTCGGTCACGTTTTCAATCGTGACCGTGAACTTGTACCCGCCGGAGCTCTCGTCTTCCTCGCTCTCGATTGTCACCTCTAGGACATCCGAGACAGCCGGATATTCGAGCGTATCGGTCTCGTCGGGATGGCGCGGCGGGTCTTCGAGAAGGTCATCGTCATCGAGATTGGTGATCGGCACAATCTTTCCGCCTTCGTCCGGGCCGCCCGAAATCGGGAGCTGGTTGTCACCGGTGCCGGGCTCCTCATCGACCTCGGTGCCGGCATCCCAAAGCCCCACGCTCTCCGTCACACTCACAGGACCATCCTGGCCGCGCGGCGCCCCACTCTCCCGAAAGAGGGGAATACCCTCAGGCTGGAAGGCGTAGAACGCATCGTTCGACTGAAAGAACATTGTCGCGAATGATAGAGCAGCGCCAGTGCCTGGTAGCTCTTCAGGCCCTGCCGTGAAGCTGAATTGGAACTCTTCTCCTGGACCCGCAGGCCCTGATCCGAATGCCCCGCTCTTGGTAATTGGGAAGACGCCTCCCACATTTTCGATTGTGACCTCAAACTGTTGCGTGCCTGGGACGCCGACGTTGATTTCGCGGCTCGTGGAAGTCGTCTCTCCGCCACTGCCTTCGGCGGTCAGAGTTACAGTGTACGTACCCTGTTCGTCATAGGTGTGCGACGGATTCGCACCGGACCCTGAGGACCCATCTCCGAAGTCCCAAGACCGGGAAGCAATGGAGCCTCCTGGATTACGACTTCGGTCCACAAATTCAACGCTAAGTTCGCTCGTCTCAATCCGTTCGAAACTGGCGACCAAATCTCCGCTCACGCCGCCGCTGTCACACCCGGTGGCGAGAAGTACGACGGCCGAAAGGAGGGCAAAGAAGATGCTGTGGCGAGTATACATGAGATTCTGAGATATCTGTGTAGGATCTCGGGGAAACCGGAGAGGATGTGTCACGGGCAGACCCGTCCGGCGCGAGTCGTCCTAAGCCCCCCGGTGGGAGCCCACCTGCATAGGCCGACTCCACCGCGGGGGACGGGCAGGATCCGATCCGTTAGAAGTTGTAGCGGACCCCAAACTTCATCTGCCACTGGGAGCTGTAGGTCGATCCCGTGCGCCGCTTGTCGAAGATCTCCTCCTGACCGAGGGCGCCGCGGAACTCGTCGGCCGTCCCGTCCTCGTCCGTGTCGGCCACGTCGACGATTTGCACCGTGTACTGGGGCGTGTAATTGCCCTCGTCGGGATTTTCGAAGCTCTGGAACTGGGTCAGATTCACCTGATTGGTCCCGATGAACCGCTCGCCCCAGTCCGTGCCGAAGGCGTCCCCCAGCATGCTGGAGAAGTTGAAGATATTGGCCGTCAGCTCCACGCTCTGCCGGCGCCCCAGGAGCTGCTGGAAGACCTCAACCCGGACGTTCAAGTCAAGGACGCCTTCCCACGGGGTGCGGTCGGCGTTGCGGGCCGTGTACTCCCCGCGCTTCTGGCTCAGGTAATCATTCCCACGGATAAACGCGTCGAGGGCCGCACGCTGTTGCTCCGGCGTTACGGTCAGTCCCTGCACCTCCGTCTCCGCGAAGGTGAGCTGGCTCGTGCTCTGCGGCACGTAGAAGAGCGAGTTCGGGTCTCCTCGCTCCTGTACCATGGTGTCGCTGTCGTCGATCACGTAGGAGAACGGCCGCCCCGACTGCCCGTCGTAGATCAGCGTCACCGTCGCGGCGATCCGATCCGACAGCTGCTGCCGGTAGGATGCGCGTCCCAGTACACGGTGACCGGTTGAGAAGTCTGAGCGAGCGAGGCCGATGTTGTTGGCTCCGTCGACGTGCTCGATGCCGTCCCAGAGCGAGTTAATCTGGGAGGAGGTGCCATCGTTCACGGAGAAGGCGTCCCCGTAGGTGTAGGAGAGATCGGTCCGAAGACCACTGTTCTCCGTCACGATGCCCTCGAACGTTTTTCGCAGCCGTGCAGTGACATTATAGGAGTACCCCCGGTCCGTATTTCCGACACGGTGGATGTTCGAATAGCGCGTGTCGATGCGCTGGTCACCCGCCTGCGTGAATTCGCTGTTGCCCGGGCCGTACTCGGAGGGCACCCAGATTGGGCGATTGTCCGGCCCGTCCAGGGTCTCGTTCGGCGGGCGCAGGTTGACGTTCGTCACGAGAACGTTCTTGAGGGTATTGGTGTACTGCGCCTCAAACGTCCCGACGAATCCCCCCGGCAGTTCCTGATCGACGCCGAACGAGGAGCGCCAGAAGCGGGGATTATAGTATTCGTCCTCGAACAGCTCGAGTCGGCCACTCGGAATGAGATCCGACGGCTCACGGTCCGAGACATCGGCCACCGTGAGTCCGTTTTCCGGATTGGGACGGAACTCGTTGAATCCAAAGTTGAAGTCGACGACGCCGGTGTTGGTCCCATTGTTGAGGTACATGCCCCCGGGCCAGACGAAGGGCTGCCGACTCGTAAAGACGCCGGTTCCTCCACGGATTTGTGTCCGCTCGTCGCCAAAGGCGTCGAAGTTGAACCCAAATCGAGGGGCCCAGTGCAGGGTCGGATCCGGCGTGTCGCCCGGCCGGGCTCCGCTCATCGAGTGGTATTCCTCAATCGCCGGAATCGTCGTGTTCCGGGGGTTGACCTGCGGGTCGTCCGGAATGAGCGGATCGTCCGGATTGGCGAAGCTCGGTTCGTCCAGGTAGACCGGCACGTCGACCCGCAGGCCACCGGTCACAGTCAACCGATCGCTCACCGTCCATTCGTCCTGCACATACAGGCTTGTGTTCAGGGCCATGAAGGCCCCCTGTGCGTTTGTCCCATCTCCAATGACCTCCTCAAACTCAGAAGTGCTTGGATCGTCGTCCACCAGCGAGAATCCCCGTGCAAAAACCGACGGCGCTGGGGAATCCGGATACTGACTACAGTCGTAGAGTCCGTCGCCGTCGACACTACTTGCGTCCACCGCGGGCGACGCGCACACGGACTGCACGAATTCGTCGACGCCGGTCCCGTTCTGGAACTCCTCTGCCCCGAAGGGACGATCGAAGTAGATATACCAACCGTAGTTGAAGGGGACGAACTTGTTGGTGAGATCGTAGAACTCATTGTGCGTCCCCACCGTGATGGTGTGATCGCCCGCAAAGATGTCAAAGTCGTTCGTGAGCGTGAAGGCCTCCTGCTTCAAGAAGTTTACCGTCGAGAACGGTTCGCCCCCAATATCAACGCCTCCTTGTCCATCCCCGATGTTCACGAAGGGGAACGGCTGGTCGAGGTTTGTATCCCGGTCGTCCTCCACGTTCTTGTAACCGAGAATTAGTTTGTTTGCGTACTTATTTCCGAATGTGCTGTTCAACTCCAGCGCAACATTGTGGGTCGTGTTGGGGAAGACCTCGTTGTTGCTGGAGAAATTGAGCGATGTCTGGCCGGGCGGAAATCCGGCGAAGGCGTCGACGTTTCGGGAGTCCGAATAGTTGTACCGGGCGCTGAGCCGGTGATTTTGGTTGATGTTCCAGTCGAGCTTCCCGAAGAACTTGTCGCTGTCCAGGGTCGAGGATACGCCCCGCAGGCTTCCGGGATCGTACCGATCCCCAACCGTCTGGTCGACGAAACTCAAGAACTCATCGAGATCGGACTGCGACTGAATGGCCGACCCTCGGTAGCTCCCCTCCCCCTGAAATCCGGCGTCAAACGGCTGCGGCGACTCCTCCCGGTTGATGTCGAAATTGGCGAAGAAGAACAGCTCGTCCTTGATGATGGGCCCGCCCAGGCGCCCCACGTACCGGTTGTTACTAAACTTCGGGAACGGAGCATCCGGGAGGTCTTCGGCCAGGTTTTCGTCGCGGTACTCAACGGCAAAAGAGCCCTTGAACTGGTTGGTGCCGCTTCGCGTGACGGCGTTGATGGCCCCACCGCCGAAATA
>PXSX01000082.1 GCA_003022655.1 Bacteroidetes bacterium QH_1_64_81
GCGGTCGGCGTAGAGCCCGGCGCAGTTGACGGCATGCCGGGCCTGCACGGCCCCGGTCGTGGTGTCGACCGTCACGTGGTTGGGGGTCACGTGGAGGTCACGAACCTCCCCCCCCGTCTGCCCCGAGTGGCCGCGGTCCGTCACGCCGTCGGCCAGGGCCTCGGCCACGGCCTCGTAGTCGACGATGCCGGCACTGGGCACCTCCAGGGCCGCTACGCCCTGCACGTGGGGCTCCCGCTCGTAGAGCCGTTCCGGCCCGATGCGCGTGCAGTCGATCTGATTCGCATGGCCCTTCGCCTCGATCCGGTCTAGGCCCGCCACCTCGCTCTCGTCGGTGGCCACCACCACCTTGCCGCACATCTCGTAGTCGATCCCCTCGCGCTCGCAGAACTCGACTAGGGCGCGCTTGCCCTCCCGACAGTTCTCGGCCTTCAGCGAGCCGGGCTCGTAGAACACGCCGGAGTGGATGACGCCGGAGTTGTGGCTCGTCTGATGGGCCGCCACCTGCTCTTCTTTCTCCAGGACGACGACCGAGGTGTCGGGGTGCTGCTCGGTGAGGCGGTAGGCCGTGGCGAGCCCGACGATCCCGCCCCCGATAATCGCAACGTCGTAAGTCGGCATGAGGCAATGGTCAATACAACGAGAATACCAAGATCGAACGCTTGGGCCGTGCGCCTGCAGTTGAGCCCAAGGACGTATGAGAGCCTGTTTGGCGGACTGTCTACGGCCTGCGACTTCGCGGATCTCGTGCAGAACGGGTTCTGCACTCGCCCGGTAGCGCCGCTACAGGGCTCGTTTGGGTCCCGTTCGTGCACGTCGCCCGCTGTGTCTCGGCTGAATATCCATCCGCCAAACAGGCTTTGAAGATATAAAGGCGGAGCGAATCGAAAAGTGCATTCCGCACCGGGAAGATTGACTGAAGACCCGGCGCGGGGCTGTCACGAGTCTCACAACGGATAGGCAACACCCGGGCCCGCGGAGAGTTTAGGCGGCGCGTATCCGTTGCAGCGTCGTTCGCAATCATGTGCCGTCGGCTCCACCTCCTTTGCGTTGCGATGAGTCTCGCGGCTGGCGCGGGCCTGCTCGTAGCGGCCGGGTGTGCCGACACGGAGGCCTCCTTCTCCTCGGCTGCGCCCGATACGCTTCCGGACGCGGAGCCGATCTTCGACGTGCGATCGGTGACGCTCGACGCCCGGAACCGCCCCGACTCCAGCCTGCTCGTGCGGCTCCGCGACCTCGGCGTCACGCACATCACCCTGGTGTCGTTCGGGTGGCAAAAGGCCCCAGACGTCCCCACCATCCGGGCCGACACGGGCGACGGGTGGTACAGCGAGTCGCACCGGGGCATCCGCACCCTCGCCCGCCAGGCCGACGCACTGGGAATGGGTCTCATTCTCAAGCCGCACCTCTGGGTGGGCGGGTACGACGAGAAGCAAGATCGCAGTGAGATCGGCTTCGATACCGAGGCGGAGTGGACGGAGTGGGAGGCCGACTACCGCCGCTTCCTCATGCTCTACGCCCGTCTCGCCGCGGAGGTGGATGCCGACGTGCTCGTGCTGGGCACCGAGCTGACGCGGGCGGCGACCGAGCGCCCTAATTTCTGGCGCACCCTCGCGTCGGAGGTGCGCACCGTCTACGACGGACAGCTGACCTACGCGGCCAACTGGCACAAGGCCTACAAGCGGGTCCAGTTTTGGTCGGCCCTCGACTACGTCGGCGTGCAGGCCTACTTCCCGCTCACCGACACCGAGTCGCCCTCCCTCTCGGCCCTCCGGGACGGCTGGCGCAGGCACCAGGCTGCCCTGGCCGAGGTCCACGAGCGTACGGGTCGTCCCATTCTTCTCACGGAGGTGGGCTATCGGAGTGCCGTGGGGGCCGCGGCGGCGCCGTGGATGTGGCCGGAGCGCGATGAGACTGCCGTCCCCGACTCTGCGCTCCAGGCCCGCTGCTACCGAGCCTTCCTGTCAACGGTGGGGCGCGCGCCGTGGCTGAAGGGCAGCATCATCTGGAAGTGGCATCCGCCGTCCGAAGTCGACGGACCAACCGCCTTCACCCCACAGGGCAAGCTCGCCGAGACGGTGCT
>PXSX01000083.1 GCA_003022655.1 Bacteroidetes bacterium QH_1_64_81
CCACATCGACGCGTTCAACGTGCTCATCACCCTGGAAGCAGCCCTCGGAGGGGCGTACCTGTTCGTGGGACGAGACACGGCGTACCGGGACGTCAACCCACTGAAAGGGACCTACCGAGTCGTCCGTCAGACGCGCCCGGCCATTGGTCTCCTCACAGATATACTTCGCTCCCTTGCCCCTGCGGGCGTCACCTGGCACCTCGATCGGTCGGTGTCGAACGTGGGGCGGCTCAAGGAACGACTCGCAGAAGCCTCTCCGGAGGGGGCGTTCGCGTGGCGACTCCGGGTGGCAGAGGACGTGGACGCCACGCTCTGTACCGCGTCGGCCCCCGTCGTGACGGGTGACAGTGCGATTCTGGACGCGACCGATGTCTGGCTGCACCTTGAGGCGCTCGTCCACCACCATCACACCCTCGATGCCAACGTCGTCGACCTCCGTCCGGACGGGGAACGCTCCCCGCAGGGCCTCGGTGGGAAATTTCTTCTCGGACACCCTGAGTCAGACGAGCGGTCTTAAAATCTGCTCCTATCCGAGCCTGATGACACGACCAAGAATTGCTGAGCGACGCACATTCACCAACGTCGCCCAAAGCCTGAGAGAGAACGGAAGAACAGATTCCACGCGCGTCCTACAATCACCAATCAGCCCGTAGGAGTCATCAATGGCGACTGTCGTAACGTACCTGCTGGTGTCGAACCCCAAGGATCCCGATGCTGTGCGCACGCACCCGATTCTTGAAGAGCATGGGTTCGAGCCTCAACCGACGGAGGACGGGGAGGATGGCGGACCCCCGTCCCTCAAATTCGCCGTTGCGAGTGCTCTGGAAGACAGTACAAGCTTAGAGGCCCCGTGTAAGGAACTGTCGGCAGACTTTCCAGATGCCACCATTACCTTTTGCGAAGTTGAAGAACGATTTGAACAGGTCGAGCATTTCCGATCTGTCGTGATCATCGACGGTCAAGAGGCGGGGGAAATTGAGCACGGATACGTTTTTAATATCGGTACGTAATCACGCGAATGAGTCTGTACCGGGACTGCGGAAGCGCATTGTAGGTAGGATGAATCCCGTTTAATTTCGAAACAGTGGATATAGACATTAAATGAAGGAGGAAGAAGGGAGGAACCTTTCAATCAGGTATAAATTCCAAATCTCAGCGGTTATTCACTAACGATCGTACTTAGAATCATGGACACAGAATTTCAAATGGAAGTCATGGACCAACAGGAAGCTGAACGTGAACTCGGGGCGAGCGGAGGACGGGGCCGTACGTCCAAGTATGAGCCTATTGCCCAGAAGTGGGGTGAGATCGACGATGGTGAAGCGATCGTACTCTCCGATCTGGAGCAGAACGACATTCAGAATCTGCGCAACCTTCTTTATCGCCGGTTCGGGAAAGAGAACGTGATCGTGCGTTCGGCCCAGCAGGAGGATGATAGCTACAAGGCGGTCGTCCGGGCCCGAGAAGACGATGAGTACCTCCGGAACGACGAGTAAATGGGTGCAGCGTCGTCTCCGCTCTTTACCTCTGGCGGAGACCGGATTCATTCAAAAACGGGTGGTGATGTTGCACACACATCACCACCCGTTTGGGTGAAGACCTCCTTTGTTGGTACAGATTTGAGTTAGTCTTCGACCGAGTCCATCTGCGCCTTCTGGAGCTGTCCGGAATAGTCGACATAGAGGGTTTTGTGTTCGGTCCAGAACTCGAAGGCAGCGTAGCCGCCGTCGCGCTGGCCGTTTCCGGTGCCCTTCACCCCGCCGAAGGGCATGTGCGCCTCGGCCCCGATCGTGGGCCCGTTGACGTAGGTAATGCCCGCCTCCAGGTCGCGCATGGCGTGGAAGCTCTTGTTGACGTCCTGCGTGTAGATGGACGATGAGAGGCCGTACTTTGCGTTGTTGGCCACCTCCACGGCCTCGTCGTAGGAGCTCACCTCGAAGACCGACAGTACGGGTCCAAAGACCTCCTCTCGAGCAATCGTCAGATCGGGGGTCACGTCTGTGAAGAGCGTGGGCTGGTAGAAGTGACCACCGAGCCCGTCGACCGTGGTCGGGGAACCGCCCATGACCAGCGTGGCCCCCTCGTCCTGGCCGATCTCCACGTAGCGGTGGACGTTTTCTACGGCGGCCTCGTTAATGAGCGGCCCCACGTCCGTGCCGTCTTCGTTGCCATCCCCGAGGACGAGCGTCTCAGCTTCGTCCTGAATCATCTCTACGAACTCGTTGTGGACCGCCTCGTGGCAGATGAGGCGGCTCGTGGCCGTGCACCGCTGTCCCGTGGTGCCGTATGCCCCCCAGATGGCACCCTCTAGGGCGAGATCGAGGTCGGCGTCGTCCATCACGATCATCGGGTTCTTGCCCCCCATCTCCAGCGAGATCGGCTTGTTCAGGCGCCCGCAGGTTTCGGCGATAGACGTCCCTACTTCGTAGGAGCCGGTAAATCCAATGGCGTCGACCTCGGGGTGCTCAACGAGCGCCTCGCCCGCCTCGTCGGCCCCGTTGACGACGTTGATGACCCCATCGGGAATGCCGGCGTCGATGAGCGTCTGCACGAAGCGCAAGCCACTGTGGGGGGCGTCCTCGCTGGGCTTGAAGAGGATGGTGTTGCCCGCCGCGAGGGCCGGGAAGATCTTCCAGGACGGGACGGCGACCGGAAAATTCCAGGCCGTAATGACGCCGCACACCCCGAGCGGACGGCGAATCGCCATGTTCATCTTGTCGGGCAATTCGCTCGGAACGGTGGTGCCGAAGAGCCGTCGCGTCTCGCTGGCCGCATAGTACGCAGTGTCGATGGCTTCCTGAATGTCGCCCTTCGTTTCGAAGAACGGCTTTCCCATCTCGCGAGTCATCGCGCGGGCAATGTCTTCCTTGCGCTCGACGAGCAGGTCGCCGGACGCCTTGAGAATCTTGCCTCGATCGGGGGCGGGCGTGTCGCTCCAGCCATCGAGGGCCTCGCGGGCGGCATGGGCGGCCTCGTCCACATCGGCTGGCCCGGAATTCGGAAAGTGCCCGATAAGGTCGTCGGGGTCGGCCGGATTGCGGTTTTCGAAGGTCTGCCGGGTACTCGCTTTCTGCCAGCGACCGTCGATGTAGTTTTCGAATGTGTCAGACATACTGAGCAGAGACTTGTCGGGTGATCGAGAGGAGAAAAGCGCTTTTTCAAACCTAGGCGCCGCGGGGCCAAAGTACAATTCTGCCGATCCAGCCCCTGTTCGTGCTGAATGCCGGGACAGCCCTTATCGGTGAACCTCTGGGGGAGGACGGAGTACGTGTGAGCGCTGGTTTGCTCCCGAACTGCTCCCCCCGTCTATCCCCATGGCTTCCCCCGCGACGACGACCGCCCCCGATCTCGACTCGTACGTATCGGAGCGCGTCCAAGAGACGCCCCCGAGCGGCATCCGTCGGTTCTTCGACATTGCCGCCACGATGGACGACGTCATTTCGCTAGGCATTGGGGAGCCCGACTTCGTCTCGCCGGACCCGGTGCTGGACGCCGGGATCGAGGCGCTCGAAAACGGCCGCACGAACTACACGTCGAACGCGGGGATGGCGGAGCTCCGCGAGCTCATTGCCGACGACTATGAGGAGCGGTTTGGGCTCTCCTATGATCCGGAGCGCGAGATTATCGCGACGGTTGGGTGCAGCGAGGCGATGCAATTGGCGATGCAGGCCCTCCTTGACCCAGGCGACGAGGTGCTCATCCCGGAGCCGTGCTTCGTCTCCTACGGTCCCTCCGCGCGCTTCGCCGGAGGAGAAGTGGTGCACGTCCCGACCCACGTCGAGAACGACTTCCAGGTTACGGCCGCCGACATCGAGCCTCACATCACCGAGCGGTCGAAGGTCCTCTTCCTCGGCTATCCCAACAACCCGACCGGGGCGGTGCTCCGGCGCGACACCCTGCAGGAGATCGCGCAGCTCGTCGTCGACCACGATCTGATGGTCGTCTCGGACGAAATTTACGACCAACTGATCTACGGTACGGCTCACGAGCGCGGTCACGTCTGCGTCCCCACGGTCGAGGGCCTCCGGAGGCGCACCGTGCTCATCGGCGGCTTCTCTAAGAATTACGCCATGACCGGGTGGCGCATCGGGTTTGCCTGTGCCCCGGAGCCGCTCCTGCAGGCGATGCACAAGGTGCACCAGTACATGATTATGAGCGCGCCCACCGTGGCGCAGGAAGGGGCCATCGCCGCGCTCCGCGAGAGCCGGGAGAGCATGGAGGAGATGCGGCAGAGCTACGACGAGCGCCGTCGCACCATCGTGGAGGGCCTGAACGACGCAGGGCTACCGACCTTCGAGCCGGAAGGGGCGTTCTACTGCTTCCCCGACATTACCTCCACGGGGATGTCCTCGGAAGACTTCGCGCAGACGCTCCTGAAGGAGGAACAGGTGGCCTGCGTCCCCGGCACGGCGTTCGGCCCGAGTGGAGAAGGATACGTGCGCTGCTCGTACGCCACCGGCCTCGTCGACATTGATGAAGCGATCCTCCGAATCGACCGGTTCGCTACGCGGCATCGCGAGTGAGCTCCTCCGGACGACGTGGGCCGCTGCCCGAGCAGAAACATCCCGGTGCACACGGCGGTTGGTGGACTCGAAATTACAGGCTCCCTGGTCATCTATCTCCCTGAATTTCAAATACTTGTGTTGCCATGAAAACATACTCCGACGAGGATCTCGAACAACTAATCGAGCGCGTCGAGGCGCTCGGGGGCTATCTTTGACGTAGACGGTCGCCGCATGACCGTCGAGGAGCTGAACCAGGAGCGCATGGACCCGGACTTCTGGGACGACCCTGATCGGGCCCGAGAAATTGAGAAACGCATTGCCCGCGAAAAGGAATGGATTGAGGCCTGGGAGGACGTTAAGGAACGGGCCGAAGACATTGAGACGCTCCAGCTTCTCGCCGAGGAGGAGGACGCGGACATGGAGGAGGAAATTGCCGCGGAAGCCTGGGCGCTCGAAAAGAAGCTCGATCGGCTGGAGCTTGAGAGCCTGCTCGACGATCCCGACGACGAGCGCGATGCGATCATCAACATCAACCCGGGGGCCGGGGGCACCGAGGGGCAGGACTGGGCGGACATGCTGCTTCGCATGTACATGCGCTGGGCGGAAGAGAATGAATTCGAGACCGAGCTCCTCCATCATCAGCCCGGCGAAGAAGCCGGCATCAAGAGCGCCACCCTGAATGTGCAGGGAGAGTACGCCTACGGCCGTCTGAAGAGCGAAACTGGGGTCCATCGACTGGTCCGGATTTCGCCGTTTGATGCCGACAGTCGTCGCCACACCTCTTTTGCCAGCGTCTTCGTTTACCCCGAGGTGGACGACAGCATTAGCGTGGACCTGGACGAGGGCGAGATTGAGCTGCAGACCTTTCGGTCGGGGGGCAAAGGCGGGCAGCACGTGAACCGGGTGGAGACCGGGGTTCGACTCATCTGGACCGGCACGCTGTCCGACGGGGAAGAGACGACCGTCCGGGCCGCATGCACGCAGGAGCGGAGCCAGCACCAGAACCGTCGCCGTGCCCGGAAGATGCTGCAGAGCCGCATCTACCAGGCCGAGCGCGAGATCCAGCAGCGAGAAAAGGAAAAAATCGAGAGTCAGAAGAAGAGCATCGAGTGGGGCAGTCAAATCCGGTCGTACGTCCTGCATCCATATACCATGGTGAATGACCACCGGACGGAGACCAAGATCACCGACGCTGAGGCGGTGCTCGATGGGGAGAAGCTGGACCCGTTGATTAAGGCCTATCTGTTGAAGGGCAAGAAGGATCGGGACACGTCCCCGGTTTAGACCCGCTGATTTCTTGAATTGTCCGGCAGCGTAGTTTCCCCGTAGGAGCGGGGGGCTGCAGCTTTCTTCTTGGGAGGAGGAGGCGCATCGATGAGGCGCATAGAGCCCTCCGTGGAGAAACATCGAGATAGGGTAAGCGTTATAACTTTTCACTGCGAACGCAGGATACTGCGCTGGCCAAGCATTCAGCACGGAAAGAAAGGCTTTGGTGGCCTCTGTTCGTGCTCGCGCTGGCTACCGACCGTTGGATGAAGAGGCGGCTTCGGAGTTCGGAAGTCGTGCCTGGCGCTCGTCCCGGCTACCGGGTCGAGCGCTTTTTTGCACTATGCGTTTTTGGATGGTTGACTCCTTGCCTTTGTGAATCCCACACAGCAGCGTCTTGCCGACCGAGTTCGCGGTTTGACTAAAGAAGTCATTGTCGGCACCGACTACTTTTTGGTCGACGTAGAGGTTCGGGGACACGAGGGAACCCGCGTTGTCGAAGTATACGTGGATTCCGAGCAGGACATGGGACACGACGACCTTGCGTTGATTAGCAAAGAAATAGGCTTTTTACTGGACGTGGAGGATGTGGTGGAGGGAAGCTACAAGTTAGAGCTTTCCTCGCCCGGGATTAAGCGTCCTTTGACGATGCCGCAGCAGTATCGGAAGAACGTTGGACGCACATTGCGTGTACGATTTAAAGATGGGGACGATGAAGAGATCGTGGTCGGGGATCTGACAGACGCAAATGACGAGATGATTGAGCTTGAGTTGCCCTCGGGGGAGCGTCTTCGGCTCCCGTACGCGGACGTCACTCAGGCCCGGATTGAATTGCCCTGGTGATTCCATATGCTGGGGCCTGAAGACCACCGACCCGAGCGGACACTTCTTCACAGGACGAGACGGATTATGCGAAGCGAAGACCTGATCTCCTCATTTGGGGAAATTGCCCGGTCCAAGGACATGGACCGGGACACGCTGCAGATCATCGTCGAGGACGTGTTTCGCGCGATGCTCCGCAAGCGGTATGGGTCGGATGAGGCCTTCGAGATCATCTTCAATCCGAAGCAGGGGGACATCCAAATCCTCCACATTCAGGAGGTCGTGGGCGACTGGGACCTGGTCGATCCGGTGACGGAAATTAAGCGTTCCGACGCCAAGGAGATTGACGAGGGCTTCGAGGTAGGGGACGAGGTGGCCGGCGAGTTGGACATCAGTGAGTTTGGGCGGCGGGCCGTGATGACCGCGCGACAGACCTTCCGGCAGCGCATCCGTGACATTGAGAAGGAGCAAGTCTACCAGGAATACACCGAGCTGATTGGGAAGGTCGTGGTCGGCGAGATCTACCAGGTGCGCCGGCACGAGACGCTCCTGATGCACGAGGACACCGAACTGGTGCTGCCTCGCGATGAGCAGATTCCTGGCGACCATTACCGGAAGGGCAACATGCTCCGCACGGTCGTGAAGGAGGTGCGTCGGGACGCCGGGAGCGACCCGCAAGTGGTGGTGAGCCGAACCTCGCCGGTCTTCATGGAGCGCCTCTTCGAAGTGGAGGTGCCCGAGGTGCACGACGGCATCGTGGAGATCAAGAAGGTCGCCCGGATTCCGGGGGACCGCGCCAAAGTGGCCGTGGCGAGCCACGACGAGAAGGTGGATCCTGTGGGCGCCTGCGTCGGGGTGAAGGGGGTGCGGATCAACGCCGTCGTCCGGGAGCTCTCGGACGAGAACATCGACGTGATGCAGTGGTCGGACGACCCGGAGGAGCTCATTGCCCGGGCCCTGTCCCCGGCCGAGCCGACAAACGTGACCCTGAACGAGGATTCGGAGTCGCCACGTGCCCGCGTAGAAGTACCGGCCGACGAGGTTAGTCAGGCCATCGGCAAGCGAGGCGTCAACATCAAACTCGCGTCGCGACTGACGGGCTTCGAGATTGACGTCTACCGCGAAATTCCGCCGGACGAGGAGGACATTGACATCGAGCAGTTTGGCGATGAGCTTGCAGACGAGACGATTGAGAAGCTCAAGCACATTGGCTGCGACACCGGGAAGGCAGTGCTTGAGCTCTCGGTCGATGCCCTGACCCGCCGTGCCGACCTAGATCGGGAGACGGCCGAGCGCGTGTTGGACATTATCGAAACCGAATTCGAGAAGGGACCGGGCATCATCGAAGCGATCCGGCAGGGGCGCTTTACCGTAGAGTCGGTGGGAGGCCCCGGAGAAACGGAGACGGACGGGACCACCCCCGGCGAATCCGCCGACGAGGGACAGGCTCGAGAACGGACCCACGAGACCACAGACGATTCGGCCGCCACAGACGAGGCGCCCGCCGAGACGACCGAGCAGGTCGAGGCAGAGACAAGCGAGGCTGCGGGCGACGAGGGAGCGCCGGATGGGGACGCCGACTCTGCCGAGCAAGAGGCCTCGGCCGTCGAACCGGAAACCGCGCCGGCCCCCGAGGCCGAACCGCAAGGGGACGCCGCCGAACCGGCCTCGACGGACGAGACGACAAACGAGGACGCAGACGAATCCGCAGACTCACAGACGGCCGACGCATCGAATGCGGCTGCGTCGCCGTCCGAAGAGCCCGACGCCGTCCAAGGCGAATCAGAGGTTACGTCGTAACGGGGTTCGTAAGGCGGACGAATTGACTGTTCGCCGTTTCGCAGGTTGATCGAGCACCAACCGATTGCCTTATGGCAACCAAGACGAAAGACTTTGAAGAACAGAAACTCTTCCAGGTAGTCCGGGAGCTGAATGTCTCTCAGGACCGGGTGGTCGAGTTTCTGGAGGACGAAGGCTACGAGGACGCCCTCTCCGGCTCCGGTCTTAATGCGAAGATCGTTGATGAGGAAGCGTACCTCGTGTTGCGGGAGGAGTACGCTGACGATGCTGAAGCGGCCGCCCGAATCCGTGAGCTCCGGTCTCAAGAGGAGGATAGCGGCCCGGAGCGGGGCGAGGTGGCCACCCTCGATGAGGACCGAGAGGCTGAGCCCGAACCGTCCGACGAGGAGGAAACTGAAGCCCCAGTTTCCGAGGAAGCGGACACCGTGAAAGAGGGCCTTGAGGAGCCTGAGGAGCCCGAAACCACCGAGGAGCCCGAAGCCGTTGAGGAGTCTGCTCCGGCTGAGGAAGTGACAGACGAGACTCCAGACCCCGCGCCAGAGGCCCCTGCTGCCGAGGAAGCGGTGGAGGAGGCTCCGACCGACGAGGCCGAAGACGGGGCCGAGCCGGAGGCTCCGGCGGCCGACGAAGACGTTGCGGCGGAAGGAAAGCCCGACGAGGCCGAAGCGCCGGCCGAAGGACCGGTCGAAGATGAGGAACCTGCCGCCGAAGAGGAACAGCCCGAGGCAGCCCCTGAAGAAGCCGAGGAGCAAGAAGCGGCTCCTGAAGCCCCGCAGGAAGAGCCGAGCGCTCAGGCCACGGATGAGGCGCCTGCTGGAGAAGCGGAAGCGACCGGCGAGGACGAAGACGACACCGTCAAGGCCGGGCGCTACCATCTGAAAGGGCCGAATGTGGTTGGTAAGATGGACAGCGACCAGCTACAGCGCCCGCAGCGCAAGCGCAAACGTAAGGAAAAGGACAAAGACGAGAAGAAGAAAGACAAGAAAAGCAAGGACAAAAAGAAGCAGAAGGACAAGAAACAGAAGAAGCAGCAGAAGCAGAAACAAAAGGGCGGTGGACCCGACGAAGAGGACATTGAGCAGACGATTCAGGAGACACTCCAGGAGCTCGAACAGGGGGCCAGCCGCGAACGTCAGCGTCGTCGTCGTCGCCGTCGGAAGCGCCACGAGGAGGAGCGGGAGCGACGTCGCGAGCGCAAGCGGGAACAGGAAAATATCCTCGAGGTGACCGAGTTCGTCACCACCGGCGAGCTCGCCAACCTCATCGGGGAGCCCGTCAGCGACGTGATCGACGCGTTGTTCGACGCGGGCATGATGGTGTCGATCAACCAGCGTCTTGACCGTGAAACGATCGAGTTTGTGGCCGACGAATACGGTTACGAGGTCGAGTTCGTCGCGGAGCGAGACACGGAGGCCCTCGAGGTTGAAGAAGACGATCCGGAGGACCTCGAACCGCGGGCACCGGTCGTGACCGTGATGGGGCATGTCGATCACGGCAAGACCTCGCTGCTCGACTACATCCGGAACGCCAACGTGGTAGCCGGGGAGGAGGGCGGCATTACTCAGCACGTGGGCGCTCACTACGTGGAGCTCACCGATCACGACGACGAGGCCATCACCTTCCTCGACACGCCGGGCCACGAGGCCTTCACGGCCATGCGGGCCCGCGGAGCGAAAGCCACCGACCTTGTCATTCTGGTGGTGGCCGCCGACGACTCGGTGATGCCCCAGACCAAGGAGGCCATCAACCACGCGCAGGCCGCCGACGTGCCGATCGTGGTCGCCATCAACAAGATGGACAAGCGCGAGTCCGACGCGGAGAAGGTCCGTGCGGAGCTCGCGGAGCAAAATGTTTTGGTTGAGGAGTACGGCGGCGACGTGCAGGCCGCGGAGGTGTCCGCCAAGACTGGTGAAGGCATCGACGAGCTGCTCGACAAGGTTATCCTGCAGTCCGAGATCATGGAGTTGCACGCCAACCCGAACCGAGAGGCGTCCGGTGTCATCATTGAGAGCCGACTGGAGAAGGGCCGTGGAAACGTGATTACGGTCCTTGTTCAGAACGGCACCCTCGAAACCGGCGATCCCTTCCTGGCCGGCATCCACAGCGGCAGTGTTCGCGCCATGTTCGACGAGCGAGACAACCGCATCGAGTCGGTCGGTCCCTCTCAGCCCGCGCTCGTGCTCGGCTGCGACGGGTCCCCCGAGGTGGGCGACCAGTTCGTGGTGATGGAGGACGAAGGCGAAGCTCGCGACGTGGCCCAGGAGCGCCAGCGGATCCACCGCGAGCAGGAGCTGCGGCGTCAGAGCCAAGTCTCGCTCGATCAGGTAAGCCGGCAGATGGCCGAGGGCGAGTTCCACGAACTCAACCTCATCATCAAGGCGGACGTAGGCGGCTCGGTCGAGGCCCTCTCCGACGCCCTCTTGAAACTCAAGACCGACGAGGTGGCCGTCAGCGTCATCCACAGCGGCGTGGGGGCCATCACTGAAAGCGACGTGATGCTGGCCCGCGCGTCTGATGCTATCATCCTAGGCTTTCAGGTGCGGCCCACCTCCGGCGCCCGCGAGGCTGCCAACCGTGAGGACGTCGACATTCGCACCTACTCGGTCATCTACTCGGCCATCGAGGATGTGCGCGACGCCCTCGAAGGGCTCCTCTCCCCCGAGCGGCGGGAGGAAACCAGAGGCCGCGCCGAGGTGCGGGAGACCTTTGGCGTCCCCGACGTGGGCACCGTGGCGGGCTGCTACGTGAATGAGGGCACCGTGGGCCGAAATCACAAGGTGCGCGTGGTGCGCGACGGCGTGGTGGAGTACGAAGGCGAGATCGACTCCCTCAAACGCTTCGAGGACGACGTCAAAGAGGTGCAAAGCGGATACGAATGTGGCCTCTCCGTCCAGAACTTCGACGATGTGAAGATTGGCGACGAGCTCGAAACCTACGTGGTCGTCGAAGAGAAGCGCGAACTTGAAGTCTAGTCTCCTCTGCCCCCTTACGTCGTCGCCACCCTGAAAGCGCGTCCCCTGCCGATTCACCTGACCCCCCCTGCCGGAGATGAGCATCTACACCGAACGCGTCGCGGAACTCGTTCAGCGAGAAGTCGCTCGCATCCTCCAGCGCGACTACTCGGATCAGCTACAGCCAATGGTGACGATCACTCGTGCGCGCGTCACCGGCGACCTGTCGATCGCCTACATCTACGCCAGCGTGATGGGAGATACCTCCGAGGAGCGCGAGGCGACCTTCCGCCAGTTGAAGGCCCTCGCCGACGACATCCGAGAAAAGCTGGCCTCTCGGATTCGCCATGAGGTCCGCGAGATCCCGGAACTCAAGTTCTTCCACGACGAGTCCCTGGAGGAGGCCAAGCGGATGGAAAATCTGTTTGACCGCATCCGGGAGGAGCGGGAGCGGCGCCTCGAAGACTCCGACGATGCCCCGGAGGACGTGGAGTGACTCCGGGTCGTGGTTCCCTCTCTTAGACCCAGCGTCAACACGTGTCTTCCGCCGCGGCACAGCGCGACATTCCACCGGAGATGGTGTACACGCCCCCGGACCGCCCGACGACGTGGCGGGAGGGCGCCATCCTGCCTGTCGACAAGCCCAAGGCCCTCCCGTCCTTCGACGTGGTCGAGACTGTGCGTGAGGGGACCGGGGTGGCGAAGGTCGGCCACGCGGGCACGCTCGATCCGATGGCCACGGGACTGCTTATTGTGCTGGTGGCCCGCCCCGCCACGCGCCTGCAGGAGGCCTGCATGCACCTTCCCAAAACCTACGAGGCCACCCTGCGGCTCGGGGAAACCACCCCGTCCCACGACACCGAGACGGAGATTGTCGAGCGCACCGACCCGTCGGGCGTGACCCGGGCGGACGTGGAGGCGGCGCGGGAAGAGTTCCTCGGGACCATCGAGCAAGTGCCGCCCATGTACTCGGCGGCCCAAATGGACGGAGAGCGGCTCTACGAGAAGGCCCGCCGTGGCGAGACCGTGGACCGCCGCCCTCGGCAGGTGGACATCGACCGGTTTGAGCTGACCGATTGGACTCCGCCGGAGGTCTCGTGCCGAATTGCGTGTTCGAAAGGCACGTACATCCGGGCCCTGGCCCGGGATTTGGGAGAGAAGCTCGGGGTGGGGGCCCACCTTACCGCCCTCCGCCGCACGGCCATCGGGTCTTTCTCGGTCGAGGAGAGCTGGACGCTGGCGGCCCTGGAGGAGACACTCTCGTAGGACGACTGCTCCCCCGCTATGAAACGCGAAATTGGCTGGGATAACATCACCCACGACGACCGTTCAGTCGTCACCGTGGGAACGTTCGACGGCGTCCACCGCGGCCATCAGGCCATCATCGAGTACCTCAACCGGCGGGCCGAAGAGCAGTCGGGCCCAAGCACTCTCGTCTCGTTCGATCCGCATCCGCGAGCCGTCGTCCACGGGGACGACGTACCGCTCCTTACGACCGTCGCCGAGCGGGCCGATCTCTTGGAGGAGCTCGGCCTCGATCGCTTCGTGGTCGTGCCCTTCTCGATGGACTTCGCGCAGCTCGGCCCCGAAGAATACGTCCGCGACGTGCTGGTGAAGCGCATCGGGGTCCAGGAAATCACCGTGGGCTACGACCATCGGTTCGGAAAAGACCGGGCCGGCGACGTGGACCTCCTCCGTGAACTCGGCGGGCGGTACGGGTTCGAGACCGACGTCATTCCGCCGCAGGAGGTCGACCACGACGTGGTGTCGTCGAGTTCCATTCGATCCCTGTTGGTCGAAGAGGGGGCGATTGAACCGGCGAATGAGCGTCTGGGCCGCCCGTATCAGCTCGATGGAATTGTGGCCCGGGGCGAAGGGCGGGGCCGCAAGCTTGGGTACCCGACCGCCAACCTTGCCCTCGAGGATGCCCGGAAGCTCATTCCAAAACGGGGCGTGTACGCCACTCGCGTCACACTTCCCGACGGCCGTCAACGCGGCGGAATGATGAACATTGGCCGGCGCCCTACCTTCGACGAGATGGACGTGACGGTAGAGGTCCATCTCCTTGACTTTGAGGGCGACTTGTATGGGGAGTGTCTCTCTGTTCAGTTCCTGCAAAGATTGAGAGACGAACAGAAGTTTCAGTCGGCGGAGGCTCTGGCGGCGCAACTTTCGGAAGACGAAGGACGTTGCAAGACCGTTGTCGGAGCCATGGCCTGACGCCCGGTCTGCCGACTGGTGTTCTGGCGGATTGGCTCGGCACCGTCACCCGCGAAACTGCATAGTCCTCGCGGTTCTTCTTTAGCATGGTAAAATCTAAAGAGGTACCCACACCGCACGATGATTACAAAGGAAGAGAAACAGGAAATTATTGATCGGTTCGGCAACGGACCGCATGACACGGGCACTCCCGAGGTGCAAATTGCGATTTTCACAAAGCGGATTCAACGCCTCACGGAGCATCTCGAGGAGCATCCCAATGACAACTCCACGCGTCATGGGCTGCTCGATCTCGTCGGAAAACGTCAGCGCCTGCTCAACTATCTCGAAGAGAATGAGATTGAGCGCTACCGCACAATTCGAGACGAACTCGAACTTCGGACGTAGTGCCTCCCACTCGCGGCGTCCCGGCGGTTGCCGGGAGGCCGTTGTTATATGAGTGGACGTGTTGACGATCATTGAAGCGGGGCTCAGCCCTGTTGGAACCCCTTTCGTTATTTGTTGACCCTGAGCGCAGCAGATTGAGACTTATGAACCCTGAAGCAATGAACCCTGAAGCAAAGATCCAAGACATTGAATTCGTCCCTGAACGATCGCTTTCGCTGGAGACTGGCCGAATCGCCAAGCAGGCAGACGGCTCCGTCGTGGCCCGCCTAGGCGATACGATGGTGCTGTCGACCGCCACGATCAGCGACTCCGTTAACGAGTCGAACTTTTTCCCTCTGACGGTCGATTACCGGGAGAAATTTGCCGCTGGCGGCAAGGTGCCGGGCGGCTTCATCAAACGGGAAGGGCGTCCCACCGACAAAGAGACGCTCACGGCGCGGCTCATCGACCGGGCCATCCGTCCGCTCTTTCCGGATGGGTTTTACCACGACGTGCACGTCGTGAACTTCGTTATTTCGGCGGGCAAGGATTTCGATGCTGACGTGATTGCCGGGGTCGGCTCGTCCGCCGCCCTCATGCTTTCCGGGGCGCCGTTCGGCGGCCCTTTCGCCGAGGTGCGCGTGGGCCGCGTGGACGGCGAATACATCGTCAATCCGACGATGCAGCAGACCGAGGAGAGTGACATCGACCTCGTGGTGGCCGGCAAAGAAGATGCCCTGGTCATGGTGGAGGGCGAGGCCCACGAGATCAGCGAAGAGAGCATGATTGAGGCGCTCGACGTGGCCCACCGGTCGATCCGGCGGCTCTGTGAGGGACAGCACCGCCTCGTTGAGGACGCCGGAGAGCCGGAGCCGTTTGAATGGGAGGCCGACCTCGTGCCGGACGAGCTCGTCGAGCGGATGAAGGAGCAGTACGGCCCGAAGGTGGCCGATCACATTCACGGTCCCTACAGCAAGGAGACCTTCCACGGAGGCATCGGCGACCTCAAGGACGATGCCGTAGACAAGGTGCTCGGGGACGACGCCGAGACTCCCGAGGGCTACACGGCCTCGGACATCCGCGACGCCATTGGGGAGGTCGAGAAAGTGGAGATGCGCAAGATGATCGTCGAGGAGGGCAAGCGCATTGATGGACGCGACCAGACCGACGTTCGGGATCTTTGGATGGAGGTCGGATACCTCCCGCGCGTGCACGGCTCCGCCATCTTCACGCGGGGCGAGACGCAGGTGCTCGGCTCGGTGACGCTCGGCACGTCGGACGATGTCCAGCCGATCGACGAAGTATTTGCCGACACCGACAAGCCCTTCTACCTTCACTACCGCTTCCCGCCCTTCTCTGTGGGCGAGGCCAGCTACCTGCGCGGCCCGAAGCGTCGGGAGATCGGCCACAGCATGCTTGCCGAGCGGGCGCTGCGCCCCGTGATTCCGGAGCAGGACACGTTCCCGTACACCATTCGCATCAACACCGACGTGATGGAGTCGAACGGCTCCTCGTCGATGGCGAGCGTCTGTGCGGGTAGCATGGCCCTTATGGACGCCGGCGTCCCCATTGAGAAGCCCGTGGCGGGCATCGCGATGGGGCTCGTCCAGCAGGGGAACGAAACAAGTGTTCTCACTGACATCCTCGGTCAGGAGGACCACCTGGGCGATATGGACTTCAAGGTTACCGGTACCCGGGACGGCATCACGGCCTGCCAGATGGACATGAAGATCGAAGGCCTCTCGCGCGACGTGATGCTTAAGGCCCTGAAGCAGGCCCGCGCGGCCCGAGAGCACATCCTCGACGCCATGACGGACACGATCCCCGAGCCGCGGGAAGAGCTATCCGAGCACGCCCCGCGCCTCACGAAGCTCACGATCGACCCGGACCGCATCGGTGCCGTCATCGGCCCCGGCGGCAAGGTCGTCAAGAGCGTGCAAGAAGAGACAAGCACGGAAATCACTGTGGAGGAAGAAGAGGGCGTCGGGATCGTGACGATTGCGGCGACCAACCAGAACGACGCCGAGGCCGCCGTGGAGCGGATCAAGCAAATCGTGGCGGTGCCCGAGGAAGGCGAAGACTACATCGGGACCGTGAAGGGCATTCGCGACTTCGGCGCGTTCGTCGAAATTATGCCCGAGAAGACGGGCCTCCTTCACGTCTCCGAAATCGACCACGACTACGTCGAGAACGTCGAGGACTACCTCGAAGTGGGCGACAAGGTGAAGGTCCACCTTCTCGAGATTCACGATGACGGCAAGATGCGGCTCACGCGAAAGCCATTCGTCTCGGAGGAGAATGGAAAGCAAGGCAGATAACAGGCAGGCGGACGTGCCCACCGCGTTACCGGTACGGGCACACGCTTGGCGTCTGCATGAACGAGAGGCGAGGGCCCTCCGGCTCTCGTCTTTCGTATAGCGGGCGAGCGTCCGCTGGCGATTCATCGGCTCAAGAGTAGAAGGGACCCCACGCTTCATGCATGTACTTGTCACGGGCGGGGCCGGATACATCGGGAGCACCGTCGCCCGCCAGTTGGTCGAAACCGGAAACGAGGTGATCGTGCTCGACAACCTTTCGCAGGGACACCGGGCGGCCGTGCCGGAGGAGGCGACCTTCGTCCACGGTGACCTGCAGAACCGGGATCTGATCGACCGCGCCCTTGCCGACCACGAGCCGGAGGCCATCATGCACTTTGCCTCGCGGACCCTAGTCGGGGAGTCGATGGAAGAGCCCCTTCTGTACCTCGACGACAATGTGCGCTTCGGCATGAACCTGATGCGCGCCGCGGTGGAGCACGGCGTGGATCGCTTTATCCTCTCCTCCACCGCAAACCTGTTCGGGGAGCCTGAGCGCATTCCGATCGACGAAGAGGTGGCCATCGATCCGGGAAGCCCGTACGGCGAGTCGAAGTTCGCCCTCGAACGGGGGCTTCACTGGCTCGACGAGACCCACGATCTCCGCTACGCGGCCCTCCGATACTTCAACGCGGCCGGGGCGGCCGGCCCCGATCAGGGCGAAGATCACGACCCCGAAACTCACCTCATTCCCATCGTTCTTGAGGTGGCCCTCGGTCAGCGGGAGAAAATCGTGATTTTCGGCGACGACTACGACACCCCCGACGGGACCTGCGTGCGGGACTACATTCACGTGCTCGACCTGGCCCAGGCCCACATCCGGGCCCTGCACGCCCTTGAGAATGGAAGCCGAGTCTACAATCTTGGAAACGGGGAGGGATACAGCGTCCGGGAGGTCATCGACACGGCGCGGCGCGTCACCGGGCGCGACATTCCCGCCGAGGTGGGCGATCCCCGCCCCGGCGATCCCGCCGTGCTGATTGCCAGCAGCGATAAGATCCGGGAGGAGCTCGGATGGACGCCTCAGTACGGCGATCTCGAAGACATCATCGGCACCGCGTGGGAGTGGCACCGCCGCCACCCCCATGGCTACGACACGGAGGGGTGACGGCACGCTGTAGCGACGCGCCGCTGGGGCGTCGCACAGCGAAGAAGAGCTGCGGTAACGTCCTGCCACAATACCATCCGCCGCCATGTACCGCGTTGAACTGGAGCAATTTGAGGGGCCGATGGACCTGCTCCTGTTTTTCATTAAGCGGGACGAGATTGACATCTACGACATTCCCATCGCCCGCATCGCCGACGAGTACCTGGCTTACGTGCGGGTGATGGAGGAGATCGACCTCGACGGCGTGGGAGATTTCATTTACATGGCGGCCCTCCTCATCAACATCAAGGCCCGCCTGCTCCTGCCGTCGCAGGAGACCGACGAGGAGGGGGAGGCCGTCGACCCTCGCCGCGAGTTGGTGGAACGGCTCCTTGAATACGTGCGCTTTAAGGAAGCCGCCGATCAGTTGTCGACCCGTCGGGAGCAGCGTCGCGACCATTTTGTTCGGGGCGACGCGGCCGACGACCGAGAGCGGATGGAGGAGAGCCACGAAGTGGAGGTCGACAGCTCCGTCTTCGAGTTGGTCGAGGCCCTCGGCCGCGTTCTCGAAGAGGAAGACAAAGACGAGGACCCGGTCCACGAGGTGGAAGCTGTCGACCACACCGTCGAGGAGCAGCAGCAGTACGTCGTCCGTCGCCTTGCGCGTGAATCGCGGGTGCCGTTTCGAGAGCTCGTGCGTCACGAGTCGAGGGGATTCGTCATCGCTACCTTTCTGGCCCTTCTCGAGCTAGCCCGTCAGCAGTACATTCGGCTGCACGTGGAAGAAAACACGTCCGATTTCGTCGTGAAAGCCCGAGAGGACCAACCTCTTCGGCCGGACGACCCGGCTCACGAGGGCCTTGACCTGGCAACGCCCCAGGGCGACGGGGCCATCGGAGACGGTCCCGATCTCTCCGAGTAGTGTCGGCCTCCTTGTTGCCGAGGGATCGTCATCTGCCCCGCGGTTTGAGAGTCTGTTTGGCGGACGCTCTGTGGCCTGCGACTTCGTGGATCTCGCGCAGCCCGGTGACTACTCGGTCACTGTGTTCCCAGCGCAAGAAGCCTTCTGCACCTGCCCGGTAGTTCACCAGGGGGCATGACCTTGCTCTCGCTCGGCCCCCACTACAGGGCTCGTTTGGGCACCTTTTTGCGGCTTCGACCACTGTGTTTACTCGCGGAGCTCGTCAGTCGCTTCGCTCGTGTCGGCTGCGCATCAGTCCACCAAACAGACTTTCAGCGTATCATTGGGCCGACGGTCGCCCCGTGCCGACACCATTCCGGAACAGCAGAGATTCCCGGAAGCGTTCAAGCGCGGTGCGCGAGCACAGAATCCTGGGACTCACTCACAAACCAAATCGTCATGGATCTGACCTACTACGGACATTCGACGTTTCAACTCGAGACGCAGGGGACGACGCTCCTGTTCGATCCGTTTTTCGCGGACAACCCGCACACCGAGGCGACGGCGGATCAATTTGATCCGGACGTGCTCCTGTTGACGCACGCCCACTTCGACCACTATGCAGACGTAGAGGGGGTGCTTGCGGGGAGCGATCCGCTGGTCATTGGTAATTTCGAGATTACCCAGCGCGTCAGTGAGGACTACGACCACGATGCCATTCAGCCACTCAACGAAGGCGGAAGTGTGGAATTCGGCTGGGGCGTCGTCGAGGCCGTCCACGCCCGTCACAGTTCGTCCTTCCCGGATGGCAGTTACGGCGGCGTGCCGCTCGGCTTTGTGCTGGAGCTGGAGGAAGGGGTCGTCTATAACACGGGGGATACGGCCCCCTTCGCCGAGATGCAATGGACCGGGGATCTCTGGAACGTAGACCTGATGCTGGCCCCCATCGGCAACGTCTTCACGATGGGCATCTACGGGGCGCTCCACGCCGCCGAGATGGTGGGGCCTGAGCGCGTAGCCCCTCTCCACTACGATACCTTTCCGCCGCTCGAGACGGACCTGGACGTCTTCCGCGACGAGTTTGCGGACGCGGGCTACGAGCCGATGGTCTTCGAG
>PXSX01000084.1:0-2375 GCA_003022655.1 Bacteroidetes bacterium QH_1_64_81
TCGTCCGCGTGGTTGCCCGCGATAAGGCTGACCGTAGTGGGGCCGGTCCCCAGCACTGCGCCGTAGAGCATCTCCCCCTCCTCGCTGGGCCCGAGCTCTCGGAACGACGCAATGTCCCGATGATTAGCGCAGGCCTTCTCGATGGAGCGGCGAACCCGTCCGTGGGCCCGGAAGGTGGGGGTCTCGTCAACGAGACTCGTCAGGGCGTACGACATACAGACAGATTCAACTCATCCGATGAGGAACGACGAAACGAGGGCCTGGGCTCTCGCGGTGCCCAAAACTCATCCGCACACCAGGACTCAGAGTCTGTTTTGATTTTGGGTCGGATCGCGAGAGCGAGAATTGACGGAGCGAAAATCGCACCCTGAACGAGGCCTGTAGTGGAGCGCCCTGAGCGCCAGCGAGGAAGTGCTTTCAGAGTGCTACCGGTTGAGTAAAGGGGCGATTTGCAGCCCGTCAAGGCCGCTCGTAGCCCGAGAGATAAATTAAAACAGACTCCCGAAGGGCAGTCGTCCGATGGGACGCGCAAAAAATTGACTTCCAGTTTTGAAGATTATATAATAACGTATGTGGCAGTTCATCGACATCTCGCGCCACTCCTCGCGGTGTGTGCAACGGGTGGGGATGCTCTGCCGCGCAACACACGTTTTTTCTACAGAATCTCCCGCAGCACCATGGCAGAGCGCGAAACCGGAACCGTTAAGTGGTTCAGCAACGAGAAGGGCTACGGATTCATCGTGGCCGAGGAGCGAGACGAGGATCTGTTCGTCCACTACAGCGAAATCGACACGGAGGGCTTCAAGAGTCTCGACGAAGATGACCGGGTGGAATTTTCGGTCGGTCACACCGACAAGGGACCCAATGCCCAGGACGTGGTCGTCATCGGCTAATGGTCCGGCCCCATTTCCTTCACCCAAGCGCCTCACCCCCCGCGGGGTGGGGCGTTTTTTTATTGCATGCCCTCGGTGGCCATTACGGCGCAAAGCCACTGACCCGAAGAAGCCGATCCGTATTGTACTGCGGGTCCTGGTAATAGACGAACGCGGTGTAGGTGCCGGTGATACGACGCTCGGTCCGTTGAATCTGCTTTGTGAGTGCCGGGTCGGAGGTTGAGTAGAAATACTGATGTTGCCCTTGCTTCAGGAGAACTGTCCCTTCGTACCGTCCCCGAACCTCGTTCCACTCCATCTGCGCGCCCCGGTCCGGATTCATCCCGCTAAAACTCCCGGCCACCACGAGCCGGCTGCCGTACGGCCGTTCGTTCGACGGAACGAAGGCAAAGCTCGTCTTGACGTACTCGGCAGTCAGGGCGGGATCGGCCCGACTGGAGAGGGCCCCGCGCACGACCGTTTGGCCGTTCCCGTTCGGGCCCACGGCGCTCTCCTCGAACCGTGCGTAGTCGGGCTCCAAAAGGACTTGGATCGGAGAGGCCGTGCGATCGACTCGGGCGATCCGGTTCGTTGCCCGGAGCGTGCTGAGGTCGAGCCCGTACCCGGCTGTGGCTGGCGCGTAGGCCCGGTCACGCTCCACCTCAAACTCCAGCTCCGGCTGTCGGACCAGGAGGGGCCGATCTTCGCACCGCGTGTCCGCAAGGCGGCCGTTCCGCACGAAGCACACGGCGTGTCCCATCGGGTCGCCCTGAAGGTCAGAGGGGGGGCTGAACCGGGCCTTCGGGCGAAGCGACGGGGCCTGCTGGCCCGGGACAGGGACCGATTCGGCGCCCAACTGAAGCTCTCCCCTCCTCTCGGCGACGAAAAAGGGATGTTCGAAGAGAACCGAATCGGGGCGTCCGCGCTCGGTTACGCGAAGGATGTAATTGCCGCTAATCCGGAAGCGAATCTCGTCGTTGGGGAAGCGATACCGGTAGTGGACGTACGACACGTCCGTGCCCCGCGACGGGCGGTAGTCGAGGAGGCGATCATTCTGGTAGGACTCCAGGGTTCGGCTTGCCGAGAGATCCCTTCGCCACGTCCGATCGGCGTGCTCGAAGGAGATCGACAGCGGGCGCCCCTGCTCCTTCATCAGATCAAATTCGAGCGTCAGTGGGGACCCCTCCCCGAGCGTGACCACGGGAAGGCGCTGCTCGTCGTCGCCCCGGTAGAGCTGAACGGTGCGGACCGACGGGGACGGGGTCGCAAGGTCGGGCCGAGTGCTCTGCTGGGACGGCGGGGCCGATGGGGCCGCATCCTCCGTTTGCTCCGACGACTTGCATCCGGCGGGGAGCCCCATCAGCGCGACACAAAGACAAAGCCCGAGGAGCTGACGGAGGGAGGACCTCATGCTACGGTACACGCAACTTATGCGACGCGAGGAGGGACGGCGGGGCTCGTCTTTCGCAGTCCCCAATCTGCCCGTGTCCCCCAACCAACAGC
>PXSX01000084.1:2492-4884 GCA_003022655.1 Bacteroidetes bacterium QH_1_64_81
GCCCTCCGCTGCAGGGTCCACGCGCGATGCCAAGCGCGGGGACGCTCCGGCCGCACCGGCGTCTCCTCCTGCCGCCACCCCGAAAGTGCTGCGCCGTACTGCCTCGCCTCCATCCACCGAACCGCGCGCCAGGCATGTACGGCCGGGCCCGTGTCCTCCATCTCCTTGAGACGTCGGGCCTGAACCGCCGCCGAGTCCCCGCTTACCAGGACCCGAACAACACGCTGACGGGCCGCCACCGCGTCGCGGAGCATCAGCCGGGCCCGGATATCGTGTGCGTATTGAGGCATTTGGGAGTGAGCCTCCGCGTACAGCGCACGCGCCGCCTCCGCCTCTCCGCCGAGCGTCTTCGCGTCGGCCAGCGCAACACGGAGTCCAGCCGTTCGGGTCGTTGCCGCCAGCGTATCGAGCTGCCGGCGCACGGCCTCGTCCTGCCCGCGGGCAAGCCGAACCCTGGCCAACGCCTCGTGGGCCGCCGCGGATCGGGGCTCGATGGCGAGCGCTCGCGTCAGGTGGGCCACCATCCGGGTACTGTCCTGCCGCCGGGCGGCCCGCCGGGCCTCCTGCAGGTGGCGGCGAGCGGGGGGGACGTAGTGGGGACACTCGGTTTCGAAGAGGGACGGCCGGGTGAAGCGCCGCGCGACGACGTCATGGGCGTCTCGCGCCACCACCGGATCACTCCGCAGATGGCCCGCCCACTCTTGCGCGAGGGACTGCACCGACCGACCGTAGACCGCCTCGAAGTTGCCCCACGCATAGACCCGCTTCAGCTTTGCCGGGCCGTAGCGGTTCAGGAGATATCCCACGAATGATCCCATCGTGGCGTAGGAGACCGCCCCGCGCCCCGTCCAAAACCCCCAGGGCGAAAGCCGGCGTACCACCGCCTGGGCTTCATCGGAGAGCGTGGTCGTCGTGTCGGACCGGGCCGCGGTCCGAACCAGGTCGTCGGGCGAGGGCTCGGGCGACGGCGGTTCCAGCGCCACGGCCCATCCCTCTACGAGGCCCGGCGCCCACGACGCGCGGAGGCCCGGTAGGCCGTGTGGCCGGCTCACGACGTGGGCCAGTTCATGCCCCAGGCTCTGCGACACCCGATCGCGGAGCAGGTGCATCTGGGGAGTCGAGAGCCACCCCGCCGGACTCCTGATCCAGGCGGCCTCGCACCCAAGCGTAGCGGGCCTCGTGGGCCGCCGCAAGGTCGGCCGCAGTGGCCTCACCCACCTCTTCCGGATCGTAGTAGAGATCGAAGTGGGCCGTGCGGGTGTGCCCCCCGAGTTGCTCCTGCAGGAGCTCTGCCGACGTGTTGATGCCGAGGGGGGACGAGAACGCATAGATTCCCCCAATCCCCAGCACGCAGACGAGCAGGGGCCAGCCCGACCCGTGGCCCCGCGCCCACCGCCCGCTCAGGACCGCCGTCGCGGCCCAGAGGAGCGTTAGGCCCCGAAACACGAAAAGGCCCGGACGTACGGCCAGTTGCTTGTCGTAGATGGGTCCCAGCACGCCGCCGAACACGTGGTTGTAGGTGTAAAACTGGGGATGCAGCCCAAGATCGTAGAGCGGACCCGCGAGAATGATGAGGATACCCAGCCCGCCCAGCAGGAGACGCGGCCGCGTCAGCCCCAGTCCCACCGTCGCGTAAGCGAGCGACACCGCGAACACGACCGTGATTCCCGGAAACAGCACGTAGAAGAGCAGCCCCTGCCCGAACGTGCAGTTCGGGGCCCAGAGCTGAGCCACCGTCAGGACCCCCAGCGGAACGAGCAGGGCCGCTTCCTGCCGGACCAGAACGCGCCACAGCGAGACGGATCGCCGGTCAAATGCCCCTACCGCCGAGAGGCTCGCCACGAAGAACGAAACCAGAGCCACCACGGCCGCGGACTCCGCCTGCAGCACATTGAGGAGCGGAGCGGGCGCGAGCAGGAGCCCGAGCCCAGCATACGCGAGAAGAGCGCGACGCATCGGCGCAAACGGAATGGGGAGGTACTACGTCGTTCCCTCAGAGAAGAGTAAACGACACCCCCACCGAAATCGCCTCCTTGCATGTTGATTGCGTTGTCCCAGATCATGTCCGGGGGGTTCTCAAGCTGATTGAAGGCAAAAAAGAGGTCGAGCTGGGATTGGTATCGGATATTTTCCGACAGGCGCTGATCGAGCATGGCGGCGAACTCGCCCCCCGCCTCAATGCGCGCCAAGTTGTCCGGATCTACGCCGTACAGAACCCGAAAGTCCGGCTCCGTGATGATGGTCTGTTTGGAGGCCACTCCAAATCGAAACGATAGATCTTCGTATGGCTCGTAGGTGAGGCCGAGGGACTCGGTAATGGTGGCGGGCGCAAAGAAGGCCGACGTTTGAACGGGGGGATCATTGCCGGCCCGCGGATTATTGGGGGCCTGGT
>PXSX01000085.1 GCA_003022655.1 Bacteroidetes bacterium QH_1_64_81
CTGGCGCACGGCCCCGTCGGTGGCCACGCGGGCGAGGCCCTGCGGAATGAGATAGTTGCGGCCGTAGCCGTCGGCCACCTCGTGGATGTCCCCCTGTTCACCGAGGTGCTCCACGTCGTCAAGAAGAATAACCTGCATGATGCAATCGGGTCGGTGAAATGGTGGAGGCAGCTCGTCCGGGGATCGGTTACCGAATCGACTCAGACACGTAGGGCAGCAGGGCGAGGTGCCGGGCGCGCTTGATCGCCGTCGTAATCTGGCGCTGCACGCGGGCCGGAACGCCCGTCACGCGACGGGGCAGAATCTTGCCCTGGTTGTTGATGAACTGCTCCAGGAATTCGGTGTCCTTGTAGTCGACGTATTCGAGATGCTCGTAATCGACGTCGTTTTGGTCAGCCATGGGTCATCGTAGACTCAAGTTCGAGAGACTCGTAGAGGGTGTGGAGCAAAGAACCACAAGCGCTACTCGTCCGCGTTCGACTCGTTCGCCTCGTCCTCGGCGGCCTCCTCCTGGGCCTGGCGCTTCTTGCGCTTCTCGTAGTGGCGCTGCATCTTTGCGTCCATGCGGAGAGTGAGGTAACGCAGCACGTCGTCATTGATTTCCAACTCCCCCTCAAGGCGCTGGACAAGCTCCCCCGGCGCCTGGAAATACATGTTTACGTAGTAGCCGCTGCGCTTGCGGTCAATCTCGTAGGCGAGGGGCTGATTGCCCCACTCGTCGCCCTCCAGCCCGTCCCCGTCATTGCTCTCGATGAGATGGTTCACCTTGCGGACGATGTCGTCCACCTGGTTTTGCTGGACGACCCCACTGATGACGTACGTGAGTTCGTACTGATACTTTTGTGCCATGTCGTGTATTCGGGTCCCTATGGAATGATGTCGATCATGCCCCTCGTAGAATCCCGACGGCTGCCGGCATGCGGAGGAGCAGGGAAAAGATTCCAACCTGTACGTACGACCACGCTCTCACAAGGTCGCACAGAGGCCTTGAAAACAGGGTGAGAATTCTCTGGACACGGAAGTCGTCGCCGTTTCTGAAAAGACGTCCCCCCCGAAGGCTCGGCGCTTCGCGAAGCAGGCGTGCGTATTGCGTAGTGCGTATTGCGTAAGAGTTTTCCAATCACCGAGATACGCAATACGACCCTAGAGATTCGCCAGCTTCTCGGCGTGCTCCTCGGCGCGAAGGGCGTCGATGATGGGATCGAGCGCGCCGTCAATGATGGTCTGGAGCGAGTGGTTTTTTTGGTCGCCCTCCAGGCGGTGATCCGTCACGCGGTCCTGCGGAAAGTTGTACGTCCGGACCTTGGCCGAGCGGTCGCCGCTGCCCACCAT
>PXSX01000086.1 GCA_003022655.1 Bacteroidetes bacterium QH_1_64_81
GAGTTGTCGGTCTCGATGAACTCGAGCATCCCGTACGCCTCCGCCTCAATGAACTCCTTCTTGAGGTCGGAGAGGGTTTCGGGCGTCAGGCGGTTTCGGTTTTCCAGCACGTCGGCCAGGATCGTCCGGAGCTGGGTGTAGTTGAGGCCCGCACTGTTTTTGGCGAGGGCCTCGGGGGAGACGCCCGAATGGGTCCGAAACAGGTCGCCCCGTTCGTCGAGGGCCCAGTCGATGTATTGCCGCCGGTCGTCCTCCTCGGGGATGGGGACGTACACCTCGGCGGTGTGTGGGCTCTGGACGAGCTGCTGGTTCAGGTCCTGCAGGTTTTCGGTGAGGAGCGCGAGCGTAAAGTCGCTCTCCAGAAACAGCGAGTCGCGGGACCACTTCTGCAGGTAGACGAGCGCCTGCCGGTCCTGGGCGGAGTACATCGACGCCTCGGCCATGGGGGCGACGGTCTCGGCGTAGTCGATGATGCAGGCGACCCGTGTCCCGTCCGACAAGCGAAGACGAAAATACTCCTCCAGCAGTTCGAACACCTTGTCCGGCGCCTTCGGCAGGCTGCCCTCGTACTCGGTGCCCGCGAGGGTGTCCTGCCCGGCCAGGGCGCGGCTGAAGTCCGTCCGCGAGGCGTCGTCCGCGAAGTGGATGCCCGCGCTGCGGTCGTAGAAGATGATCACGTCGCGCGCAGCGAAGAGGTCGTCGATCAGAAACGTGCGGAGCGACGGGTAGATGCGATTGCCGTCGCGGTCCTCGGCGGGCACCACGTCCCGGATGTCGCCGTGGAGGATAAAGGTCGCCACCGTTTTGGTGAAGTACTTCCGCGCGAGCTCCTGCGCCCACGAGGGGTAGTGGGCGGTGTACGGATCGAGGGGTGGGGACGCGCTCTGGTCCAGGGCCGACGGGTCGGGGGACGCATCGGCGGGAGACTCTGCCGGCGGGGCGGACTCTGGTGGAGCGGACTCAGGATCGGACATCTATGCGGAGGGGGTGTGAGGAAGAAGACAACCGACCAGCAGAACTCTGAACGGAGGAGTCCCGGCACGAGATTCGGAACAGAACGAAAACAAAATGGGGACGACCTCCGCAATGGAGATCGTCCCCAACACCCAGGCTTGGATGGGCAGAGACAGCACCTACGCGACCGTAATGTCGTCGTCGAGGTACACGTCCTGGATGGCGTTCAGGATCTTGATGCCGTCATCCATCGGCCTCTGGAACGCCTTGCGGCCGGTAATAAGCCCGATGCCGCCGGCGCGCTTGTTGACCACGGCCGTGCGCACCACCTGCTGCAGGTCATTCTCGCCGCTGGCCCCGCCGGAATTGATGAGGGGTGGTCCGTGAGCAGCTTCTCATCCACGAGCGACGGGTCCTTCGCGTACCCGCTATCTGTCTGCTTGCGCATGGCCCGGTAGCCGCCCGTGAGCGTCGGTTGCTTCTGCTTGATGAGATCGGCCTCGATCGTGGCGCCGAGGTGGTTGGCCTGGCCGGTCAGGTCCGCCGAGCCTTCGTAGTTGTTGCCGTTCAGGACGAATTCCTTGTTGCGCACGTAGCACCAGAGGATGGTGGTCATGCCCAGTTCGTGAGCTCTGGAAAAGATCTTCGAAATCTCCTGGAGCTGCCGGTTCGATTCCTCCGAGCCCCAATAAATCGTGGCGCCGACGCCGACACAGCCCATCTCGTAGGCATCCTCCACCCGGGCGTAGGGGACCTGGTCGTACCGGTTCGGGTACGAGAGCAGCTCGCTGTGGTTGATCTTAAGGACAAAGGGGATCTTGTGCGCATACTTGCGCGCCACCGAGCCGAGCACGCCGTAGGTGGTGGCCACCGCGTTGCAGCCGCCCTCAATGGCGAGCTTGATGATATTCTCCGGGTCGAAGTAGATCGGGTTTGGTGCGAAGGAAACCCCAGCGGAGTGCTCAATGCCCTGGTCCACCGGCAGGATGGACAGGTAGCCGGAACCGCCGAGGCGACCGTGGTCGAAAATCTGCTGCATCGACCGCAGGACGGGGAGGTGCAGTTGGTCTTTCGGAATGGTGTCGCATTCGTGGTCGAGGAGGTACTCGGTCTCGTCACCGAGGTGCTTGGCAATGGGGGTGCGGGTTGCTTGGGCCATAGGGGAACGAGAATTTTATGAGAGAGAAACGAGCTCCAGGTAGCAACGAAGTGCGGCCATTTCTGTCATACAAGATAGGAACCGAGAACGATTCTGTCCACGCCTCTGCGACGAAACCCCACCGGAACCTATAGAAAACATAGGAAATGGACGGAAGCGCTTCCAAATCGATCTAGTGATCGATTGCCTCGGTCGGGTCAACCTCATCGCGCAGGAATGAAGAGTAGAGGCATTCTCAGGCCGCGACGCTCTCCAGCACATTCACCGCCTCCTCGGCGATGCCCAGAAAACTGTCGGCCGACAGGCTGGCGCTGCCGATGAGGCCGCCGTCGATATCGGGCTGGGAGAGGAGGCCGTGCGCGTTGTGCGGCTTCATGCTGCCGCCGTAGAGAAGCG
>PXSX01000087.1 GCA_003022655.1 Bacteroidetes bacterium QH_1_64_81
GCCCTCGCGGCCCGGCGCGAGGAGCGCCTCGACGCCCTCCGGGACGACATCGAGGCCAACGGGGGCGCCGCGCTCGTTTGCCCCACCGACGTGACCGACCGTGATCAGGTGCAGGCCCTGGCCGACGCCACCCTCGACGCCTTCGGCCGCATCGACGTACTCGTCAACAACGCCGGCATCATGCCGCTCTCCCTCGTGGAGAGCCTCCACGAAGACGAGTGGGAGCAGATGGTGGACGTCAACGTCAAGGGCGTCCTCCACGCCGTTGGGGCCGTCCCGCCGGCCATGATGGAGCAGGAGCGCGGGCACATCGTCAACATCTCTTCGGTCGCCGGTCGACGCACCTTTCCCGGGAGCGCCGTGTATTTCGGCACCAAGTTTTTCGTGCGGGCTCTCTCGGAGCGCATGCGCAACGAGCTGGCCCCCACGCACAACATCCGAGTCACCAGCATCGAGCCCGGCGCCGTGGACACGGAGCTCCCCCATACCATCACCGACGACGACATCCTGGAGGGACTGGAAGACGGGCACGAACAGATGGAGATGATGGCGCCCGAGGACATCGCGGACACCATCCACTACGCCCTCACGGCCCCCGAGCACGTGGACGTGGAGGAGCTCCTGGTGATGCCGACCGAGCAGCAGGGATGACTCGGGGGGGTATTGATTGGGCGGTCGCGTGGAGGCGTGGAGGTGAGGAGGCGTCACACGGCATCTGCGTCCATGCTCCACGTCCTCCCAGCAGGGGGGGGGCACCTATCCGTCGTTTCCCCGTCGCGATTACGACGGAAGGCCCAGGTCGAGGGCCCAGTAGATCCAACCGATCAGCACGAACTGGAGGGGAAGCCGCAGGTGGAGCGCCCACGCGGGAAGGCGCTCGAAATCGGTTGGGTGGAGGGCCATGTGCACATTGGCCGGAAGGACGGCCAGGAGGAGCAGGATGAGGCCCCATCCGGCGTACCCGCGGAGTCCCGGCACCAGCAGGCCGAGGGCGCCCAGGAGTTCGGCGGCGCCGCTCACGTACACCAGCGTGCGGGGCGCGGGCAGATAGGGCGGCACGATGCGGGCAAAGGCTGCCGGCCACACGAGGTGCGCCGTTCCTGCGGCCCCAAAGATCAGAGCAATCAAGTAGATGGAGGGACGGTGCATAGCGTCTACGGGTCGAAGGGCAACAGTGTAAAGTTGAGCGCTTAGGCTTGAAGACCGTCGAACGTCTCGGATCCAAAGATCCCCGGCCTTGAAAAAATCGGCGTCTCGGAGGTCCCGAAACCGAAACGACCGAAATTCGGCATGCCCGAGCGCTTCGACCGAAGGGAGGAGCGGGAGTT
>PXSX01000088.1 GCA_003022655.1 Bacteroidetes bacterium QH_1_64_81
GGCGGTTTCTGATCGGGCTTCAGCTTGGGGGGCAGGGTCATCCCGATCCCCGTGTCGACGTTGATGGTGGTGGTGACCAGGAAGAAGATCAGCAGTAGGAAGGCAATGTCGGCCATCCCCGCGGTCGGGATGGAGGCCTCATCCCGATTCTCACGTCGCTTGTCCAGCAGTCCAGGCATAAAACGATGCAGATACCAGTGGAGGATTCAGTGAGTGCACACGTCGGGACCCGCCTATATAAATAGCTTGCGGAGCCCGGTGAGCAACAGTCCCAGAACGGCAAGGCCGAACATGACGACGAGGGTGTAAATGCCGGCCTGAACCCAGGTTTCCATCGAGGCCCCGAGAACCACAATCAAGATTGCTGGAATTGAAATGATTGCGATGCTCAGCGGCTCCACCTTTCCGTACATGAGGCTACGGAGACCGAAGATGCCCATGCCGAGAACGCTTAGTCCAGCGAGGGCAATGGCCGCCCAGATGGCGATGGGAAGAATGGCATTCTGACTCATAAGCAGGTATGTCAGTCTATCGGTTGAAATGGGAGAGAAGAGCCAGGGGGAGACCCTTGCCCGGTGGAGCGAGCAGGGCATCCGCTGAAGTTACTTTTCTCGCTCCCCTACCCTCTTCGGGATCGACTTCTCGGCGGTAGCAGACTCGCCGCGCTCCAGGGCCACGAGGGCATCGACCAGTTCAATGGACGCATCTTCCATCTCCGCCACCAGCCGGTCAATCTTCGACACGGCGTAGTTGTAGAAGAACTGGAGGATGACCGCCACGATCAGCCCGAACGCAGTGGTGAGCAGGGCGATCTTGATGCCCCCGGCCACGAGCCGCGGCGAAATGTCGCCGGCCTGCTCGATCGAGTCGAACGCCTCGATCATTCCAATGACAGTCCCCAGGAAGCCGAGCATCGGGGCCACGCTAATGAAGAGCGACAACCAGACGAGCCCGCGTTCAAGGAAGCTCATCTCAATCGACCCGTAGGACACGACGGCTTCTTCGACGGCATCAATGCCTTCGTCGGCCCGGAGCAATCCGGCCTGGAAGACGGAGGCCACCGGACCGCGCGTCTTGGCGCACTCCTCCTCGGCCGCAGGAATGCCTCCCTCGTCCAACGCTTCCTTCACGCGCTGCAGGAACGCCTGGGTGTTGATGTCCGCGCGGTTCAGGGAAATGATGCGCTCGAAGGAAATTGCGAGTCCGATGATGAGGCAGATAAGAACGGGCCACATCCACTCGCCTCCTTCGTTGAAACGTTCGACGAGCGCGTTGATGGCGCCGCCTCCATCGGCCTCTTGGGGCAGCAGGAGCAGAAGTTGAA
>PXSX01000089.1 GCA_003022655.1 Bacteroidetes bacterium QH_1_64_81
GCCGAGGTCCGAGAGGCCGTTGAGACCTACCGAGACCTGATCCAGGCCTATTTCTCGGCTACATCGTGACCCGACACGGGCGAGAGCAGAGAGCACACCGCTGCCTGCTCCTTGCTCGCAGAGCTCGACCGCCGACGCCCATTCCCCCTCTCGCCCTCTCCCCTATTCCCTCTTTCCCCTTCCTTCTTTCCCCTTACCCCTCCACTCTCCCACGCCTACACGCAAACACGCCCAGACGCAAATGACGACGCCCCTCTGGCAAAAAGACCCGTCTACCGAGCCCACGACCGACGACTGGGTCCACCGATTTACGGTGGGGGACGACTACGCGTGGGACCGGCTGCTGCTGCCCTACGACGTGACGGCGAGCCGCGCCCACGCCTGGGGCCTTCACCGGATCGACGTGCTGTCGGACGACGAGTGGACGCAGATCGACGGCGCGCTGGACGCGCTGATCGACGCCTTCGAAGCAGGCGAGGTGACGGTCACGCCCCAGGACGAGGACTGTCACACCGTCATCGAGCGGTTCGTAACTGAGCACGCCGGGGACGCGGGCCGCAAGCTGCATACGGGCCGCTCCCGCAACGACCAGGTGCTGGCCGCGCTGCGGCTCTACCTCCGCGACGCCCTCGCCACGATCGGGACTCAGACCGCCACCCTAACCGAGGCGCTGTGCGACCTGGCCGAGCGGCACCCGGATGTTCTGATGCCGGGCTACACCCACCTGCAGCGAGCCATGCCCTCCACCGTCGCCCTCTGGGCGCTGGGCTACGCCGAAACGCTGGCCGCCGACCTCGACGCGCTCCGCCACGCCCGCCGCCAGATCAATGTCTCCCCCCTCGGCAGCGCCGCGGGCTACGGCGTGCCCGTGCTCGACCTCCCCCGCCAAGCCGTGGCCGACCGCCTGGGCTTCCGCGACGTGCAGACGCACGCCCCCGCCGTCCAGATGGCCCGGGGCAAGCACGAGCTGGCCGTCAGCCACGCCTGCACGCAGGTGGGCGCCTCCTGCAATCGGCTGGCGTCCGATCTCGTCCTCTTCACCACGGCCGAGTTTGATTTTGTCGACCTGCCGCCCGAGCACTGCACCGGGAGCAGCATCATGCCGCAGAAGCAGAATCCGGACGTACTGGAGCTGGCGCGGGCCTACCACCACCGCCTCACCGCTGAGATGCAGTCGCTCGCGACCGGCCCCGCCAACCTCCCGGGCGGCTACCACCGCGACCTCCAGCTTACGAAGGCGGCGGTGATGCGCAGCGTGCAGATGACGGCCGACGTGCTCACTGCCCTCACCGAGGTCGTCCGCGGGGCCTCG
>PXSX01000090.1 GCA_003022655.1 Bacteroidetes bacterium QH_1_64_81
TGCTCGTCGATGGCGGCTCGCAGAGCGTCCATGTCCACGCGCCCGGCCTCCCCGTCCGGATCCTTCTCCAGCGGCACGTGCACCACTTCCCCGACGTGCTTGCGGTGGGGCAGGTCGTTGGCGTGATGCTCCATCATCGTGGTGATGACGACATCCCGCTCGGGCCGCCGCTCGGCCAGCACGCGGGCCATGCGGTTGAGGCCCCCGGTGACCCCACTGCCGTTAAACACGGTGGTGTAGTCGTCGGGGGCATCCACGAAGGCACCCACAATCTCGTGGGCCCGCTCGTACAGATTCGTCATGATGCGGGCCCCGGCGTGCAGCTCCGAGTGCGTGTTGGCGTAGTGCCGGAGGGCGCGTCGCACGATGTCGTCGGCGACGGTGCAGCGCAGGGTCGAGGCGGCACTGTCGAGGTACGTGCGGGGGGTTGTGCTGCCGTCAACCAGAGGGTACTCGGTGTCGAGGCCCGTGAAGGCGGTGCGCAGAGCGTCGAGACGCGATTGGCGTTCGGAACGGGACCCGAGCGGCTCGATCTGAGAGGCCAGGGCGGATTCGATCATGGGAACGGGGCGCTTCGGGTGGGAATTGGGACGGCGCTGTCGGAATTTACATACTACAAAACCCTGCGGTGGATTCAAGCGAACTTCGATCTAAAGCGGCGTTGAGCCCGTGCCCGAATCGCCCGCCACGGGACGGGTGCGGGATCGGCAGGGGCACAATGACAACGGTGTAAAGTTAAGCGCTCAGGCTTGAAGACCGTCGAACGTCTCGGATCCAAAGATTCCCGGCCTCGAAAAAATCGGTGTCTCGGAGGTCCCGAATCCGAAACGACCGAAATTCGGCATGCCTGAGCGCTTCGACCGAAGGGAGGAGCGGGAGTTTGCCGAATTTCAGTGGAGGTTGAGGGGCCTCAGCCGATTTTTTCACAGCCTTGACCTTTTCGTCCATTTTGGGTCAAGCCAAAATGGACACCCCGATTGGAGGATCGAGCAAATCCCTACGTCCCAGCAACCAACCTGGATGAAAGGAGAAGGCAAGTGGCATCGTCTTGGAATAAACTTTACACTGTTGGGCACAATGACAAAAGCCGGAGGCCCGTCTCGCGACCGGCCCCGGCTGAGGAATCGCTTTCGAAAGAGCAAGCCCGAAAGAGCAAGCCCCCGTCAACGGACCCCCCCGTCAACGGACCACCGTCAGGCGCTGTGTTCGCGTCCCGTCCTCCCCGACGAGACGGAGGAAGTACGCGCCGCTCGACAGCCCGAGGTCGTCGGGGCGGAGGGTCATCGTGCGCGATTCCTGGG
>PXSX01000091.1:0-1354 GCA_003022655.1 Bacteroidetes bacterium QH_1_64_81
GGTCACCTGGATGCGGCCGTCGTCGGTCCCCGCGTAGATGAGGCCTTCCTGCTGGGGGGACTCGGCCAGGGACGTGATCGTGTTGTAGTTGGTCATGGCGAGGACGTCCCACGGGTTGTCCCAGCTCTTCTGCTTGCCCATAATGGGCAGCTTGAGGCGCTCCTGATCGAGCGTCAGATCCCCGGAGATTGGGGTCCAGCTGTCGCCCCGGTTCTCGCTGCGCCACACGCGGTGCGAGGCAACGTAGAGCCGCGAGGCTTTGTGCGGACTCACTTCGACGGGGCTGTCCCAGTTGTAGCGCTCGTAGTCCTCTCCCTCTCGCGGCTGGGGCTGGATGAAGACCTGGTCCCCCGTGGCGAGGTCGACCCGATGGAGGCCGCCTCGCTGGGTTTCGTGGTAGACGATCTCGTCGAGCTTCGGATCGGTGGCGTTGTCGTGCCCGTCGGCGCCCAGTGTCTTGAACCAGTCGGCATTCCGGATGCCGCTTTCGTGCTCGGTGCGCGAGGGCCCGCTGTTCGAGCCGTTGTCCTGCGTGCCGCCATATACGTTGTAGAACGGCTCGGCGTCGTCGACCGAGATCTTGTAGTACTGCATGATCGGCAGGTTGTCGAGGAAGCGCCAGGTCTCCCGGCCGTCGTAGGTCTCGTAGAGGCCGCCGTCGGATCCGACCAGCATGTATCCGGGATCGTCCTCCCGGAAGGCGATGGCGTGATCGTCGCTGTGCTTGCGTTCGATGTCCATCGACTCGAAATTCGCGCCGTGGTCCTTGGACACCTGCGTGACAACGCCCACTAGGAACAGGGTGCCGTGATCGTGCGGCGAGGCGTACAGCTCCTGGTAGTAGTGCGGCCCCGTCCCGCCCGCCACGGCGTCCGACTGTTTCGCCCACGATTCGCCCCGGTCGGTGGACATGTACACGCCGCCGGTGCGCCGGTCCAGCGTGATGGCTGCGTAGACCGTGTCCGGGCGCTGGGGCGAGATCGCGAGCCCAATCTTGCCCATGTTCGAACTCGGAAGGCCGCGGGTCACCTCTTTCCATGTCTCCCCGCCGTCCGTGCTCTTGTGGATGCCCGAGCCGGGCCCGCCGCCCATGTAGGCCCACTTCGTCCGGTGGCGCTGCCAGGTCGCAGCATAGAGCACGTCCGGGTCGCGGGGGTCCATAACGAGGTCGGTCACGCCCGTCCACTCGTTGCCCCCGAGCACCTTGGTCCACGTTTCCCCGCCGTCGGTCGTCTTGTAGAGGCCCCGCTGCCCGCCGCTGTCCCAGAGCGGCCCCTGGGCCGACACGTAGACCACGTCCGAGTCCTCCGGGTGGACGATCATCGTCGAGATGTGCTCCGACGCCTCCAGCCCC
>PXSX01000091.1:1366-1908 GCA_003022655.1 Bacteroidetes bacterium QH_1_64_81
AGTACGACGACTGGTCGTCGAAAATCGGCTCGAAGGTCGTGCCGGCGTTCGTGGTTTTCCAGACGTTGCCGGAGCCGACGCCCACGTACCACGTGCCTTCCTCCTTCGGGTGAAAGTCGATGTCCGCGATGCGGCCGCCGTTGATGGCGGGACCGATGCTGCGCAACTCCAGTGCGTCGTAGTTGGTTTCAGAGACGAGACTGTCGTCGTCCTGGGCCTGGATAGAAGCACTTCCAACCAAGAAGAGCAAAAAGAGAATTGAGAGCGACAGGGCCTTTTTTAGCAGCGAGAGGCACATCGAACGAAAAGGTGGGGCTGAGTTGATGTACGTGTGCGATATTCGCGAGTGTAACTGAGGCTAGGGGACAGATGCAAGAGCCTGGATCTCAAACACATAAGGAGTTCAGACCTGAAGTGCGAGGACCCGTCGCGGTCCTCTCAGACACGAGTTTTCCGAAGGGTGGCTTTTGAGTCGGGCGTAGACGGGCGAACCTATAGGCCGACTCTGTTCTACTCGACTTGGACGCGGGGTCCTGAAATGA
>PXSX01000091.1:1936-9361 GCA_003022655.1 Bacteroidetes bacterium QH_1_64_81
CATACGCTTCGGGGGCGCCCTGGGCCCGGTTGGGCGTGACGGAGATGGCAAGCGAATCGCCGACCGACATCGTCCACGGCAGCGGCTCATCCAGATACGCCCATGCGGTCGCGAACAGCTGCGTGGCCCGGGCCACCGAGGCGGTGTGTGTCACGCAGGTCCCGAGGTGGGTAAATTGTGAGCGCAGAAGATTGGAGCGGTGGCCGTCGCTGTTCATCCACCGTTTTACGACGGCGCCGGCCCAGGCCGCCGCGTCCTCCCGGCTCGCGTCCGCCGGGAGGGGCTCTCCGTCCGCAACGTTTTCTCCGGCGGTGCCGATGAGCCGCCGATGCTCGCGCGCCACCCGATCGCCCGGCGTTCGTCCGCTGGCATCCCGGTGGCCCAGGTAGTCGTGGACGAGCATGTCCTGATTGTGCCAGCAAGCACTCTGCGCGAGGGTGCTGTCCGGTGTGAGCGTCCCCCGACCGCGGTCGGTCCGCACCTCATTGGTCAGGTCGAACACGGCGCGTCCAGCGTCGAGACGATGGCGCCCCACCCCGGCGTGCTCGTCGGCGTCCGGCGGCTGGGTCGGAGCGGCGCGCACGGAGATCTGTTCCGCATGCGCATCTGTGTCCGAGGCGACCGGAACGTCATCCTCTCCAGTGCCGTCGCTTGGGGGGTCCGAAACGGTGCGACAGCCGACCAGCAGGAGAAGTAGGGCGCCGACGAGGAGGAGTAAGCCCAGGTGTGCGAGACGGCCCCGCAGGCAGGATGAGAGCGGGACGAGACGGGTCCAAGCGAGCATGGGGGGCGGGCTGCCAGAGTGATTGTGCGGAAGAAAGAAGGTGCGTGGTGGTTACGCTCCCGAGCGGCTCGGCGTCTCTCCCTGAAGCCGCTCGAACAGGCGCTCCAGCCCATCGAGCGAAAACGAGTCGTCGTAGACGTGGTCGCAGGCCCGAAACGTGCCAGTTTTCCGGTCCAGGGTGAACTCGTACCGGTCGTTTGTAATGTCTGCGAAGAGGTCGCGGGCCCGGTGAAAGACCGGGGGCAGCCCTCGGTCTCGGGTCTCCTCCTGCACGAGGTCCGCAATCACTTTGTCGACCGCCCGGTCGTAGTCTCGGTCCCGGTCGTCGGCCAGTTGGGTGCGCGCCCGCCGGTACTCGGCCCGCAACTGCTCGACCGTGCCCCCCTCCCGCGCCGCCTCCACGTCCCGCTCGATCGTCTTGATGTCCTCGAGATGGGCCTCTTCCTGCGCCGCGTCCGCCCGAGTGGCCTCCCGCTCCTGCTCCAGGTCCGCCGCCGTGGCCTCCTCCATCCACGCCTCGTACCCCTCGCACCAGCGCAGTTGACGGCACTCGGCCTCCAGGGTCGTGCGGGCGGTTCGCTCCGCCTCGACGGCCGCCTCGTAGTCGTCGTGCCGATCGATCAGCGAGCGGAGCGCCTCCTCCGCCCCCTCATCCGGGTTCAAGCGGGCATAGAGGCCCGACCGTTCGTCGTCCGGCCTCCCCCAGCACCTCCGGAAAGGACGCCAGGGTCGCCTCTGCTTCCTCCAGTGCCGCCCGGTCTCTCCGCCACTGACCAGGCTCAGAGGAAGGCATCCTGTCCCACGATGATCACGTGCGTGCCGGCATCGGCAAACCACAGTCCGGCCCTCCCAACGGGCTCGCCCAGCACCGCCTTCCAGCCCGCGGCGTAGGTGCGAATCTGCTGCGCGTACGGGTGATCCTCCGGCAGGGCGTCGGGGGCCGCGGCGTCGATCCGATCACTCTTGTAGTCGACCAGGATCCAGTCTCCTCCTCGTTGATAGGCGAGATCGATGACGCCGCGGTTCACGACCGGCACCGCGTCATCCGACGCCTCGTGGGCCAGTGGGTACTCCGTGTATACCGGATCGGCGGCCTGGATCTCGTCCCAGATGGGGCTCCCCAGAAACCGCCGCATCATTCGCCGCGCACGGGCAATGCTCTCGGGGGAGGCTTCGGCCCCGGCCCGTTCCAGGACCGATGCGACGACGAGGTCACTCGGGCGCGGGGTCCCCTGTCGCTCCCGGACACACTGTTCGAGGAGGTGGTGGAGGGCCACGCCGAAGGCATCGCCGTACCCCTCTTCTCCCCGCTCCGGGTGGAGTGCATCGTCGGGGCGTTCCGTCTTGGCGCCCGTCACGGTCTCGCTCCGGAACGACGGCTGCGCCGCGTCGCGAATGCGGGCTCGGCGCTCAGCGCGGTGATGCTCCAGGCGCGGGGCCGGGGCGACGACCGGGTCGGAGGGGGCGTCGAGGGCCGGCACCCCCAACTCCGGCACGTCCGCCGCGTCGAGGTGGGAATAAAGCGGCGCCCAGGGGCCGTCGTCGGGCTTTTCCGGGTAGGTCGACACGACGAGGAGATTCTTCGCCCGGGTGGCGGCCACGTACAGCAGCCGTCGTTCCTCCGCCGCCTCGTGGCGCTCCTCCCGGGCCCGGAAGTCCTCCTCCTGGTCGTCGGCGGGCTGGTCCCAGCCCCGCGGCGGATGGGTCACGCGCTGGCGGTAGCCGCTCCCCTGCACGATGGGGGCCACTAGCTCGCCCGCGTCGCGCCGAAGGTGGCGACGGACCGGCGGCCCGCTGCTCCGGCTATACGGATCCGCCAGAAAGACGACAGGCGCCTCTAGCCCCTTCGCCTGATGGACGTTCATCACCCGGACGGCGTCTTCGCTGCCCGTCTCCAGCGTCATCCCGTCCACGTCCTCCTCCCCGTCCACGACGCGCTGGAGCTCCTCCAGCACCTCCGCCCAGCTCAGGCCCTGCGCCGCCAGCGATTGGACGTACGTGACGGTGCGAAGGACGCGCCCGGCCCGCAGCGATCCTTCGGAGGGATCGGGCGGATGGGCGGCACCGGCGAGCACGCCGAGGTCGTCGATGACCTGTTCGAGCGCGACGGTGGGCCGACGTTCTCGGAGGGCCGTCCGGGCGGCGCGAAGGTGCCCGAAGGCCTCCACGAACACCTCTTCCACCTCGGCGTCGAGAGTGTTGCGGACAGGGGCCGGAATCGGCTCGTGCATTCGGTCAAACGCCCCCCCTGCCTGTGCGAAGCGGTACAGGGCGTCGTCGCTCGCGCCCACCAGCGGTCCCTTCAGGTACGCCACGCACGCCACCGCGTCGTCGGGGCGGAGGGCGCAGGTGAGGAGGTCCACCAGCGCCTTCAGTTCCGCGGCGTCGCCCAGGTCCTCGCTGCCGGTGATGGTGTACGGAATGCCGTGCTCCGCGAGGGTCTCGGCGTAGACCGAGAGGCGCGACTTGTTCCGCGTCAGGAGGAGGAAGTCCGAGTAGTTGGCCCCGCCCGCGAAGGCGGCCGCCTCGTCGTCGCGGTCCATGCGATCGTCGAGGGCACCCGTCCGGGCCGCCCGGATGAAGCGGGCAATGCGGGTCGCGTCGGCCCGGGCAATGTCGCTCCCCCAGTTGCCGGAAACCTTGTCCACGTCGATCCGCCGGAGGCCGCCCTCCGTCCCGTCGGTCGTCCGCTGCGGGTCGAACGGGGTGTAGGGCGCCTGGAGGTCTTCCAGGGCCGGGTCCTCGAAGATGGAGTCGAAGGTCTCGTCGCACCAGTCGCACAGGACGTCGAGCGAACGGAAGTTCTTCGTGAGCGTCACCGCCTCGCCGCCGGACGCCTCGATCAGGCGGCCCACGGACTCGAACACGTCCATGTCCGCGCGCCGAAATCGGTAGATGGACTGCTTGTCGTCGCCCACGATGAAGAGGCTGCCGGGGATGGGCCGGCATTCCGTCCAGGTCGTCCCAGTGGGATCCTGGCTCGTGAGATAGAACAGAATCTCGGCCTGGAGGGGATCGGTGTCCTGAAACTCGTCGACCAGCAGGCGGGGATGTCGCTCCTGAATGGCCGTCCGGATCCTCGGATGGTCCCGCAGCAGGTTGCGCGTCCGGATCAGCAGGTCGTGGAACGTGAGGCGTCCCTCCTCCCGCCGGAGCTCAGCGAAGACGTTCACGGCCGGTTCCACGAACGCGACGACTTCCCGGTGGACGTAGGCCCGCCACTGGCGGAGCGCCGGCTGCACCACCTCCCGCACCAGGGCCGGCAGGTGCTCGTCCCGCAGCGAGCGGGCCCAGTCGTACGCGTCGGTCTGCGGGCCGCGCCAGCATTTCAGCGTCACATCGGCCGACTCCTCGTCCGACACGTCGGCAAAGAGCTCCAGGAAGGCCGCCTGCTGTGCAGGCGTCTCCACGCCCGTGTGGGTGAGCATTTTCTCAGCCTTGTCGAACGCCGACATGACCTCGTCCCGCCCGTTGGGAAGATCGTCGGGGCGCCGGGCCTGCCAGTCGTCCAACCGCGCCCGAGCCTCCGCCACGGCGGCGTCGAGGTTTGGGACGGAATCGGGGGCGTTGACGTACGGGTCGAGTTCCGGGTGTGCGCAGAGCCGCTCGAAGTACTGCTCCAGGTCGTCCGGCTCGATGCCGAGGGCCGTGAGGGCTTCGATTTGCTCCGGTCGATCGGTGCGGACCGTCTGCAGATAGCGCTGCCAGGCCCGCTCGCGGAGCTCTCGCTCCTCCCGGTCGTCCAGGCCCGCGGTGAACCCCGGCGGCAGGTCCGCCGCGATGGGCCGCTCGCGAAGCAGCCGCGCACAGAAGGCGTGCACCGTCCCGATGAAGGTCTGCTGGGCGTTCCCCAGGGCCTGGCGCACCCGGGTCCACTGCGCACCGCCCTCCGGCAGGGCGGCCTGCGTGCGCCGGAGCTCCTCGTAGAAGCGCGTGCTCATTTCCCCGGCCGCCTTCCGCGTAAAGGTGATGGCCGTGAGGTCGTCCACCGGCACCCCGCTGCGGACGAGGGCCACCATGCGGGCCACAAGCGCGGTAGTCTTCCCTGAGCCCGCGGCGGCGCGAACAAAAAAGTTCGTGTCCGCCTCGAAGCGGGAGAGATCCGGGACGTCGTCTTCTTCCCACGGGCCAATCCGCTCGCGCATGGCGGTGTCGTCGTAGGGGGTGGCGGACTGGGCCGGGTCGGGCTGGGGCATTTTGCGTGCGGGACGTCTGGGGGTGATTGTGTGTGGGCGTCGTCTATACCACAGATCGAGGATCGATGTACATGTACGCGTCCGGGGTGCGGGATGACGAGTTGAGGGATTTTCGGGAGCGTCTTCGATTTAGAGTGATAGGTAGACAGGGACCAGGATGCGAATTCCGTGGGGGGCGGTGTGTTCAGAGACCTCTGTTCCAGGGCCCCGAACGCAACGTTTTGGGACGCAGGGCGTCTACATGCCTCCACAGACCACTCATCACTCCTCCCCCCACCATTTCCCAACAACAGACCTGGCTCATCGCAATCGGTCTGATCGCCGTGGACCTTTTGTTTCCCGTGATTCCCATTATCCCGTTCCTGGCGGCGTACGTGCTTCTGGCGCGCCCCGACTGGTTCAAGGACTTTATCGATGACGTGTACAGCCGGTCCTGAGAGCCCCCTCGGAATGTAGGGATCGAGGGACATTTTCCTGCAATAACGGAACGTCACTGTATTCTCAATTCCTCTTCCTACACCACACGCTATGGACTTGACCAATCACCGCATTGCCGTCCTCGTCGACAAATCGTTCGAGGACCTTGAGTTCTGGGTGCCCACGATGCGGCTCCGCGAAGAAGGCGGCGAGGTCGTGGTCGCCGGTCGAGAGGCCCATGCCACCTTCACCGGCAAACACGGACTTACGGCCACCACCGAGACAGCCGCCGGGGCCCTCGACCCCGATGCCCTAGATGCAGTGGTGGTGCCCGGCGGATGGGCGCCCGATAAGCTTCGCCGTGACGAAGGGGTCACGTCTCTCGTTGCGGAGATGGACGCCCGGGAAAAAATTGTGGCACAGATTTGTCACGCGGGCCTCGTGGGGATCTCTGCGGGCATCGTGGAGGGGCGCCGCGCCACCGGAAGCCAGGGCATCAAGGACGACCTCGTGAACGCCGGGGCCGAGTGGGTCGACGAGCCCGCGTTCCAGGAGGACCACTTGGTGTGGGGACGGGTCGTGGAAGACATTCCGGCGTTCTGCCGGACGCTCGTTCAGGCCCTGAAGATCGATTAGGTTCTAGGCCGTCCCCCAACGCAAAAAGGGGTGACCGGGCATCGGTCACCCCTTGGCGGGTTCGAAATGGTCTTCACGAGACCGGTGAACTGGAGACTACGCAGAGACGATGGCGTCGTAGTTGTCGTCCACTGCGTCCCAGTCCACGACGTTCCACCATTCGTCGACGTAGGTGCCACGCTCGTTCTGGTAGTTCAGGTAGTAGGCGTGCTCCCAGACATCCACCCCGAGGATGGGCGTTTGGCCGTCCATTAGGGGACTGTCCTGATTGGGAGTGCTGGTCAGCGAAAGATCGCCGTCGGGTTGCGCCACGAGCCAGCCCCAGCCACTCCCGAACTGTCCGGTCGCGGTGTTTGCAAACTCCGCCGGCGGTGGTTGTAGAACCCACCACCATTCTGGCGGACCGGCGTCTGAACGCTGGCGGGAAGCGTGTCGATGCCGGTGAGCAGCTCCTCAATCGAGTGCTCCTGAAGGTCGTCGTGGCCCTCCAGAGCATTGTTCAGTTTTCGGGTGTAGCCCGCATGGTGCTTGTCGTGATGGATCCGCATCGTCTGCTCGTCGATGTGCGGCTCCAGGGCGTCGTAGTCGTATGGCAAATCAGGGAGTTCGAAGGCCATGAGCTATTCGTGGATTTGTGGGTGGATATTCCGAGGTGTTTCTCTGTGCTAGCGTGAGAACGAACGGCACAAATCGGATTTTTGTTTTCGGTTCCCGGGAAGTTCTCCCACTCTTTCGTTCCCGGACACACCCGTCTCGCGGGCTGCCGTCGACGCCGTTTCATCCCAGCAGCGCGCGCACGAGGACCGTTCCCGCCCACAGAAAAAAGACCCCGTAGACGAGCCCGGCGGCCCACTTCCAGCGCCGTGCCGTTTGCGTCGCGCCTCGGTTCGCAAGCACACGGCCGTAGGCCGTCAGGCCCCCGCCGGTGCCGAGCAGGGCCAGCCACGCCGCGTTGCGGTAGTCCCCCCAGTAGAGCAGTCCGCCCAGGCCGAGGAGAAGTCCCGCGTACAGGGCGGCGACAGACGTCCAGTTGAGGGGCTCCGACTCGTCGGGGGACGACATGCGTGGAAACAGAGTGGGGACGGAAAAGGAGAACGAGAGAGAAAGGGGGTGTGGGTGGAGTGGACGTTGAGAATCGGAAAGAGGGAAAAGACAAGAGTCTCGTTCGGGGACGGAGGAACCGCTCAGTCTGGAAATCGGACCACAAGTTTCCCCTGATTGTCGCCCCGGTGTAGATATTCCACCGCCTCAAAAGTGCTCTCGATCCCTTCAAACTTCGTGTCGTCGACGAAAACCTCCAGCGTTCCCTCCTGCTGGAGCCGCATGAGTTTTTTCGTGTGGGCCGAGAAGTGCTCACGGAAGTGCGGGAGGAAGACGCCCCGGATGGAGGCG
>PXSX01000092.1 GCA_003022655.1 Bacteroidetes bacterium QH_1_64_81
CAGTCGGAGTTTTGCTTGGTCGCTCTAACCGACAGGAAACGGCGATGCCGCGTTTTGTTTGTCCGCTTGCTTTTTCTCGTGAAGTGGCCCGTCAAAAAGGCCTGAAAGAGCCCGTCGGGCACCTCCGTTCTGTCAGTCCGATTTTCCCTCAACTCACAGGACTGACATGCTACCGAAGGTTGCAGGTGGACCGATCTTCGTGGGTATCGAGGCGCAACCCGTGGAGACATCCACGCCGTGGTCCAGATTCTGTATTGGGACGATCAGACCTCACGAATAGCATCGAGAGCGGGGTCGGACGATTTTCCCAAAACGTCAGCCCAGACTCCTTTCGCCTTCACTCCGTGGCCTGTACCATTGGAGGGGTGTTTGTGCCAAGGCCATCGCCTCGGTCGCCCCTCCGCAGAATTCGTCGTCTCACAGCCTCCCTATGTCCGTGTCGTCCATTTCCGCCGCCGATCTTCCGGGCCTCGATCCTGCCCCCGACTTCTCGTTCCGCGACGGCCAACTCGCCTTCCTCACCAAGCTGGCCCATGCCTATCAGGACGGCCGCACCGATCACCTCGGCGTCTTCGTCCCCGGCTACGGCAAGACGCTGACCGCCCTTGCCTCCTTCGCCGTGGCCCGCGCCATGGGCGTGTGCGACACACTCGTGGTGTTTGTCCCCCGAAGCAACCTGCAGGAGCAGTACGCCGACGCCGACGAGATGGCACGCATGCTGCGCTGGATCGGCGCCCCGCGCATGCCGTTTTGCGTGGCGGATTCGGACCGCGTGTTCGTCAAGAACCCGGACATCCCCATCGTCATCGCCACCTACCAGTACGCCTGCGGCCCGTCGGGCAACCGCGACCTGCAGCGCTACTGCAATCAGGGCTCGCCCCTCTTCGTGCTCGATGAGATCCATCACTTGCCCGAGGAGGGCACGTGGTCACAGGCCGTGGGACGCCTGCCGTACGACTCGCTTATCGGCCTCTCCGGCACGCCCCTCCGCAGCGACGGCCAGCCGCTCTTCGGCGTGCCGCACGACGTGGTGCCGACCAACGACGGCCGCGAGGAGCTTCACTACCGTGCCCTCCACGAGGTCAGCCTGCGCGACGCCCACGCTGAGGGCCAGATCCTGAAGCGCATCGAGGCGCACGTGATCGACTACACCATCACGATGGTGGAGGAGGACACCGGCGAAGAAGTGGAGGTTACGCTCGGCGAGCTAAAGAGCGAGGTGGGCCGCGACACCGCGCACCTCGATCGCTACTTTGCCCGCCGCAGCCTCCGCTTCCACGATGTCTACCTCGACAC
>PXSX01000093.1 GCA_003022655.1 Bacteroidetes bacterium QH_1_64_81
GCCACCAGCTCCGGATCGATCTCAATCCCGACGCCCCGTGCCCCGTAGGTCTTTGCGGCGATGATCGGAATGCGCCCGTCCCCACTCCCCAGGTCATAGACGATGTCCTCCGAGGTGACCCCCGCCACCTCCAGCATCCGTCGGGCCACTCGTCGCTCGGTCGCCACGAAGGGGGCGTCCCGTTCGACAGTGTCCGATTCAATCAGGAGGGTGCTCGGCTCACCAATCTGCGAGGTATCCGGCTGGGCGACGGTGGAGACGGGTCTCCCCAAAAGGAGGAGAAGCGCTCCGGCCAGAAGGACGCGGACGAGGGAGGACGCTCGACGGAGAAGTGCAGCGGTCATGGAAGCGACAGACAGGGTTTTTTGGAAAAAACCAGTACAGCGCGGCATAGAGTCAAGGCCTTCAAGCCGTACGAGGGGATGGTCGTTTTTAACATGTCGAGAAGAAACGCCCGGCACCGCGCAGACACGGGGGACGTGTGACAGGTCCTCACCGTCCAAGCCGCGGGAGGGACGTGTCGGCATCGCGGGGGAATCGGAGATGCGCGGCCGCCGTCGTCACCGCCTCCCGTACCACTGGATGATTAGGGTCGAGCCCGGCGTAGACGTACCCTTCTTGAAACGGCCCCACGGCCCGCACGAGGATCTCGGCGCCGAAATGAACGGCCGCATCCCGCCGTTCCGCGTCGGTCCAGAGTGCGGCCTCGGCGTCGCCGAGCGCGTCGCTGTACGTCGTCAAAAATGCAGTGCGGTGGGCCGTCACGGCCTCCGCCACCGGCTCCGATGGGGCGCGGTGTTGCTGCATCCAGAGGTGAGCACACCAGTGCGCCACGTCCTGCAGCGGACGCCCGTAGTGGGCCAGCTCCCAGTCGATGAGTCGCAGTCTGGAGAGATTCGGATCATCCTCCACCAGCACCGAGGGGGGCCAGAGGTCGCCCATCGTGAGGCAGCGGCCCGGTTCTAAAAGCTCCTGCCCGAGCGATTCGGCCCGTGCCCCGAGCGTCTCGGCATCCTCCACGCCGCCGGTGCGCAGCATCTCCGTCACGCCCCGGTACTGCACCGCGAGGCGTGTTTCCTGCATGGAGCGGTTGTCGAAGGGCTCGGCGTACCGGTCGTCGTTGCACGTCGTCGCGTGGAGCCGCCCGATGAAGCGCCCCAGCCGCCGCCCCTGCGCCGCCGCGTCGGCCGCTCGGGATTGCCCCCCCGCTGCCCGCAGCCACTCATCGAGCGACGGCACTTCGCCGATATCTTCCGTGACGAGCACGGGACCCTCCTCGTTCACGTCCACCGGA
>PXSX01000094.1 GCA_003022655.1 Bacteroidetes bacterium QH_1_64_81
ACGGCTCAAGCCAATCGGCAACGCTGTGGCGACAGGCGCCCAACTGGCGGACCGCCCCGCTTCGGCTTTTGGCCTCTCCGATCTTCAGCAGAAGGAGCATGTGGAAGCGGCGCTGGATCTGGGCGCCAGAGCTCTTTGCGGACAAGCTCTTTAAGCTGTTCGCCCGACTCGGTGATTTCGGGGATGTTGCATGGAGCAGGCGGAACCTCCTAGGCGGTACGGTTCGGAGTCGACGACCGCCTATACTGTATCATGATCGTCGGCCCACATGATCGTCAGCACGTGTGGTATCATCCCTGCACGTCCACGACGATGCGCCCTTGCACCTGCCCTGCCAGAAGCCCTCGACTCGCGTCTGGAATGTCGTCAAGACTAATTGTACGGGCTCGAATGCGCTCGTAGTGATTCTCGCTGAGCAGGTCCGCGAGGCGTCTCCAGGCCGTGCGACGGCGGTCGTTGGGGCACGTGTTTGAGTCGATGCCCAGCAGGTTGACCCCGCGTAGGATGAACGGGAGCACCGTGGTGTGCAGGTCGTGCCCCCCGGCATTGCCGAACGAGGCCACGCTCCCGTGCCGCTGCAACTGGGCGATGAGGGAGGCGAGCGTGTCGCCCCCCACCGCGTCGATGGCCCCGGCCCAGGCGCCCGACTCCATGGGCCGGGTCGGACCGTCCTCGAATTCGCGGCGATCCACGATCTGATCGGCGCCGAGCCCCCGGAGGTACTCGTGGGCCTCTTCGCTCCCGGTGGAGGCAACGACATCGTACCCGAGGGTGTCGAGCAGCGCGACTGCAATGCTTCCGGCCCCGCCCGATGCCCCCGTCACTACGACCTCCCCGTCGTCCGGCTGCACCTGATGCTCTTCAAGCGCCATCACCGACAGCATCGCAGTAAACCCGGCCGTTCCGATGGTCATGGCCTGGGCCGGCGAAAGGCCGTCCGAGAGGGGGACAAGCTTTCGGCCGGCCACCTTTGCCCGCTGGGTGTATCCGCCCCAGTCCACTTCGCCCAACTGCCAGCCGGTCCCAATGGCGAGCTCACCCTCCGTAAACGCGTCGTGATTGCTCTTAAGCACGCGCCCCACCAGATCAATGCCCGGCACAATGGGGTACTCGCCGCGGATCACCTGCCCGCTCCCCGTCACCGCCAGCCCATCTTTGTAGTTCAGGCTCGAGTAGAACACCTCAAGCCGCACCTCGTCCGGCCCCGCAGCCGGGAGGTCGCGTTCCTCCAGCTGGCGGACGCGAGCCTGGACGCCGCCATTCTCCGTGTCAAGAACGAGGGCAGAAAACATCGACAGCGATAGGTGGGGATAGAAACGACTGCAGGTTCACGGGCATCTCACACTCGGCAGCGGCATGTGATTCGAGGCGGAGAAAGGAGACGGGACCTGGGTTCTGGAAGTCGTCGCCCCCCGAATCTAGGTCGCTGCCCTGGAACCTTTTCGATACATATTCGTAAGTTCGATACATATTCGTAAGAAGGAGTGATGGACTGGTTTCTTTCCCTTGCCAACTCCTCGTCATGGGTGCTCCTCGCCCCTATTCGACCCGTTCATCCCTCCTCGATGCGTATTCGATCCGCATCATGCTGGGCCTGCTGGCGAGCCTCAGCCTCTTGCTCGCGCTCGTGCACTTCCCCCTACGGACCCCCGTCAACGGCGTGGGCTGGTCCGCTCGTTCGCCCGCTGAGTCCATTGTCCTCAGCGACATGGGCCCCGAACGGTCCGCCGAAGAAGACTCCGACGCAGAGGGATCCGAAACGGCTCCCCCGCCTACGCACCAGCGCGCGCCCCGCCCCGATCCGTCGACGCGATCCGTCGTCTCGGAGGATTCCGGAACGGAATCAACCCTGAGCGACTCCGGGCGCGCCTCTGAGTCCGATCCCGATGACGTACAGTCGATCGCTACGCTCGGAGTCAAAGACCAGAAGCCGCAAATCGTAGGGGGCATGGGGACTTTGTACCTCAACATCAATTATCCGGAGAAGGCCCGCAAACAGGGAATCGAGGGTCGGCTGAGGCTGGAATTCACCGTCGAAGCCGACGGTGAGGTTACAGCAGTGGACGTTATCGACTCGCTCCATCCGCTGTGTGACTCCGCCGCTGTGGAAGGCGTGCGCTCGGTACACTTTGTCCCCGCTAAGCGCGATGGAGACCCCGTTCCGATCCGGCTGAAGCTGCCGATCAAGTTTCAACTCACAACGGCGACGAGCATAAACCAGCCGAGCGGTCCCCGGCGGTGAGTGCTTGGGGGCTGGGTGCGGAACGTTTGGGCCGGCAAAAAGTAGGTTTTGACCCTGTTTTTGAAAGCGCTTCCGAACTCATCGCTCCTCACAAAGTCCCCGACTCTTATGCCAGACGCACCCGTCGCTTCCGAATCTGAGGTCGAGGCGCCCGAAGACTTTCTTCCGATCAATGGCACCGACTACGTCGAATTCTACGTCGGAAATGCCAAGCAATCCGCCCAGTACTACGCCCACCTCTTTGGCTTTCAGATACGGGGCTACCTGGGCCCGGAAACCGGGCACGAGGAAAAGGTGAGTTACCTGCTCGAACAGAATGACGTCCGGTTCGTCCTAACGTCCGCTCTCGGACCGGGCTCGTCCATCAGCAAGCACGTCCACCGTCACGGCAACGGAGTCAAGGACATTGCGTTAGGGGTCGACGATGCCGCCACCTCCTTCGAGGAGACGACGAAGCGGGGCGCCGAGCCGGTGCAGGAGCCGACCGTCCACGAAGATGTGGACGGACGCATCGTGACGTCCACCATCGCCACCTACGGCGACACCGTCCACACCTTTGTCGAACGGTCAGACTACGATGGGCTTTTCTTTCCGGGCTTTGAGGCCTGGGAGAATGAGTTTTGGGAGCCCCCCTCCCCCACGGACCTGCAGTACGTGGACCACTGCGTGGGCAATGTACACGAGGGCGACATGGATGCGTACGTGGAGTATTACGCCCAGACGATGGGCTTCTACAACATGCTCCACTTCACCGATCAGGACATCTCGACCGAATACTCGGCGCTGATGTCGAAGGTGATGGCCAACGGCGACGAGAAGATCAAATTTCCGATCAACGAGCCGGCTGAGGGCAAGAAGAAGAGCCAGATCGAAGAGTACCTTGAGTTCTATCGGGGCGCCGGCGTTCAACACGTGGCCCTGGGGACAAACGACATCATCGACGCCGTGCAGGAGCTTCGTCGCCGGGGCGTCGAGTTCCTTCACGTGCCGGATACGTACTACGACCGGGAGGTGCTTGCCGAGCGCGTCGGCACCATCAACGAGTCCATCGATGCCCTCGAAGAACTCGGCATTCTCGTGGATCGGGACCCCGACGGCTACCTCCTCCAGATCTTTACCAAGCCGCTACAGGACCGCCCCACGGTCTTCTTCGAGATTATCCAGCGCGAGGGGGCGCGCTCGTTCGGCGCCGGAAACTTCAAAGCCCTCTTCAAGGCCATCGAGAAGGAGCAGGAACGCCGTGGCAACCTTTAGCTTCCGAGCATTTCTTCGGCCCGAGTGACCCCTGTCGTCTTGGGACCTTCTCCGCCTCGGGACGGGTCCGCGGTGGCCCCATGCAAACCGGACTCGGCCGAAGGGTCTTGTCCTCTCGGTGGTGGTGAGGAACGAAACGTCGTCGGTCAGGCCCACATGTACGAGGCGAGGTCTGCCCGAAAAGCGGCGCGAGCACGCCCCTGATTTCCACCGATTTTTGTTCGCCGCGAGCCCGGGATTGACGCCCCATTTCTCGAAAGGTGTCTGAGCGCCGCGAAGCCGCTCCTCTGTAAATTTTCCCGGGATGCGGTTGCGTTCTGAAGGACTGAGGTCTACGTTATGCAAGCGTAAATTTGGGTCTTTTCCGGCGCCATCTCTCTGTCGCCGACCCCACACGGGCACGCTTCTCATCCATGGTCCCGTCCGCCTCCGATACCTGGCGCAGCGCGCTCCGCGACCTACGCGAGACGCTTCCGGAGCGAACGGTTCAGAACTGGCTCGATCCCATCCAGCCGCTCGGCCTCGATACCGACGAGGGTGCGCCGACCCTCACGCTGCAAGTGCCTACGCCCTTCGGCGTCCAGTACCTGCGCAGCCGCTTTCAGCGCTCCATTCGGCAGGCCGTGACGGAGGCGGTCGGCGAGCCGACGGACGTGACCTACCAGGTGGCGCCCGAGGAGGACCGCCCCGATGAGATCACGGCCGACGCCGACTCGTCTTCGGAGGAGACGGACGACGCGACATCGCCCCCCTCTTCAGATTCATCCTCCGCTCCCTCCCCGCCCTCGTCGCAAGCCTCGAATACGAACGGACAGGCTTCGGAGCAGCCGTCCCCTGCAGAATCGATTGCCTCCTCCGCACCCGCGGGCGAAGACGCCCCCGATCATTCCGCGCAATCGCAGCCCTCGTCCTCGAAAAGCGCTGCGCCCTCCCCCGAGCAGTCGTCTCCGTCTTCCTCGACCGATGTCGCGAACGAGTCCGTTCCGCGTCCCCGAACGAAGACCGCCGACCACGAGTCCGAGCACCCGCATCAGAAGGACGCCGGGTCGGCCGACGAGCGCTCGGCCCTCTACGAACAGGCCAAGCAGCACCTTCGGCCCGAGTATACGTTCGACGAATTTATTGAGGGGGACGGCAACCGGTTGGCTCGGAGCGCAGCGTTCGCCGTGGCACAGGAGCCGGGCAGCACCAACTACAATCCGCTCCTGGTGTACGGGGGCGTGGGCCTCGGCAAGACGCACCTGGCTCAGGCCGTAGCCAATTACGCCCTGGAGCACAATACCGCCGAACACGTGCTCTACGTGTCGAGCGACCGCTTCACGAGCCAGTTCGTGCAGTCGGTCCGCGAGAACCGGATCACCGCGTTTTCGAGCTACTACCGCCAGGCCGACCTCCTCATCGTCGACGACGTGCAGTTCTTCGGCGAGAAGGAAAAGACCCAGGAAGAGTTCTTCCACATCTTTAACGACCTGCACCAGAACGGAAAGCAGATTTTCCTCTGCGCCGACCGGCCGCCGGCCAAGATCCCCGGCATCGAGGAGCGGCTTCTCTCCCGCTTCCAGTGGGGCCTGAGCGCCGACATCCAGCGGCCCGACCTGGAGACCCGCATCGCCATTCTTCAGCGCAAGGCCGCCCGCCAGGACATCGCCGTGTCGCCGGACGTGCTGGAGCTCATCGCCCAGCGCATCGACTCGAACGTCCGCCAGCTCGAGGGCACACTTACTCGTCTCACGGCCCTCGTCCAGCTCGACGATCGCACGCTGGACGTAGAAACGGCCCGCCGCTTCCTGCGGAAGCACACCGACGACGAGCCGACGACGCTCGACGCGGGCGACATCATCGAAAAAGTGGCCGAGCATTTCCACCTCGAAAAGGGCGATCTGCTCTCGCGATCCCGGAAGCAATCGGTGGCTCAGGCGCGTCAGATCGCGATGTTTCTCTGCCGCGAACTCACGGAGGAGTCGTACGCGCACATTGGGTCCCGCTTCGGAGGCCGCGACCACTCGACCGTCATTCACGCCTACCGAAAGATTGAGGAGGTCGCTCTCGTCGAGCCTGTAGCGGACACAGCCGTGATGCGTAACGGAGTGAGCGCCAGAGAGTGGGCACCTGGTGCAGTTTCAAGCAATCCCTTTTGTAATGGAATCATCTTGAGCGGAGCGCTGGGAGCGCATGCGAGGGCCGGAGGTCATGCTGCTTGCAGCACGAGTACTCCTGGGGTGCGAAGCGGAGTCAAAGGGGCCCGAAGGGTCATCCTCCCGGGATCTCCCAGAATAGAGCGAAAACGCCGAGTTCGAAGAGATTCACTCTGAAAGCACTTCTTCGCTGACGCTCAGGGCGCTTCGGTCGCTTGGCAGCTCCCTCAGAATGACGAGTCCTTTACGACCACAAAAGGACCTCTTGAACGTGCACTGGGAGCGTGTGGGAATGGCGATGCTGGCTGCGGTCAGCACACGCACTTCCACACCTCCATCCCTCCGCCCTTACGCATCATCTCCTGTCCGAAAGAATTACGGCTGACGAAGCACGACTACTCCGGGCCATGCCCTCCCTCGATACGCGTTCCATCCATGCCGGTGAGCCCGACCCTCGCATTGAGGGCGCCGTCACTCGCGGCCCTTGCGCAGACGGAGAGCGCCCTCGTCACGGCGAGCGGGATGGCGGCTATCTCCTCGGCGCTTTTGAGCCTCCTGGGCGCGGGGGATCACCTCGTGGCCCCGCGTGGCCTCTACGGCGGCACACTCGACCTCTTCGACGACCTGCTCCCCCAGTTCGACATCGGGCACACGTTGGTCGCGGAAGATACGCCGGAGGCGTGGGCAGCGGCGGTCCAGCCAAACACGACGGTGCTCTATGCCGAGTCGATCGCGAACCCCCTCCTGAAGGTGCCCGACCTGGAGGCGATGGTGGACTTCGCGGATACCCACAACCTCGTGGCCGTCATCGACAACACCTTCGCCTCGCCCGTGAACCTGCGCCCGGTCGAGCTCGGGTTCGACATGGTGCTCCACTCCGCCACCAAATACCTCGGCGGCCACTCGGACCTTGCGGCGGGCGTGGTGGCGGGGCCGGACGATCTTCTGGACGATGTGCGCCACACGACGAAGCTGCTGGGCGGCATGCTCGATCCACACGCCTGCTTCCTGCTCCACCGCAGCCTCAAGACCCTCGGCGTGCGAGTGCGTCAGCAAAACGACACCGCTCAGGCCGTCGCCGAGGCGCTCGCCGCCCATGACGCCATAGAACGCGTGCGCTATCCCGGCCTTTCCGCCCACCCCGATCACGACCGGGCCCGCACGCTCCTCGACGGCTTCGGCGGCATGGTGAGCTTCGACCTCGCCTCAGCGGCCCATGTGGACGCTTTTTTCGACGCCCTCTCCCTTCCCATTCGCGCCGAGCTTCGGATCACGAAGCGGTTCGTGCGCCTATCCGTCGGTCTTGAAGGGGCAGAGGACCTCGTCGACGACATCACGACGGCCCTCGACGCCAGCCTTGGTTCGTGATCCCATACTTCTCGGCACGAAGCGGCCGCCCGGCCCCCTCATGACTTACAAACTCATGACTCGTGACTCATGACTCATGAACTCATGACGGCGACCCTGAGAAGCGGACACGTCTCTCCGCGTTTCCCACAGCAACTTTTCCTCTGCGCGGTGTGCCTCCTTCTCGCTGTCATTCCCGCTATGGCCCAGGAGGTCCCCGAAGCGCCCGACCGCTCTCGCGGCGAAGGCCCGTACGACCGGCTCGTGATCCGAGGAGCCACGCTGATTGATGGTACTGGGGCGCCCGCCCGCGGCCCGGTGGACATCGTCGTTCAGGGCGACAGTGTTGCCCGAATTACAAGCGTGGGCGCCCCCGGCGGCCCGATCGACGAAGAGGCGCGACCGGACGGGGGCAACCGGACGATCGATGCGTCCGGGATGTACGTCCTCCCTGGCTTCGTGGACCTGCACGCGCACCTGGGCGGCGAGGCACAGGGCACGCCCGCCGAGTACGTGCTCAAGCTGTGGATGGCCCACGGCGTCACGACGGCCCGCGAGGTGGCCGCCGGTAACGGCCTCGATTGGACCCTT
>PXSX01000095.1 GCA_003022655.1 Bacteroidetes bacterium QH_1_64_81
CGGTGGTGGGGCGAGGCGTTTCGGGCCGCCGGCTATGAGGATGCGTTCCGTGTGGAGGTGCTGCCGGACAGCGCCGACCCCATGGACGTGCGCTACAACGTCATCCAGTGGGTTCACCGCCGCACGCGGGGGTGGAGCTACGGCGCCTCGGTCACCGATCCGCGCACCGGCGAGATTCTGAAGGGGCACGTCACGCTTGGGTCGCAGCGCGTCCGGCAGGACTACTTGTTGGCAGAGGGACTGCTGGCCCCCTATCAGGGCGATCACGCCAACGGATTTTTGCCCGAGAACGACCCGATGCTGGAAATGGCGCTCGCCCGCATCCGCCAGCTGTCGGCACACGAGGTGGGCCATACGCTTGGCCTCGCCCATAATTTCGCGGCGTCGGTGAACGACCGGGCCTCCGTCATGGACTATCCGGCGCCGCTGGCTCGCGTGCAGGGCGACTCGATCACGCTTAACGGGGCCTACGACACCGGCGTGGAGCGGTGGGACAAGATGGCGATCCGCTACGCCTACGCGCAGCCCGGGCCGAGCCAGACCGAGGAGGAGTTGCTCGATGGCATCGTGCGGGAGGCAGCGCAAAAGGACCTGCGCTACATCACCGATGCCGATGCGCGGCCGGCCGGGGCCGCCCACCCGGAAGCCAACCTGTGGGACAATGGACGCGACGTGGTAGGCGCCCTGGAGCGAGAGATGAGCGTGCGCGACGTGGCGCTCGATCGCTTTGGCGAGGCGACCGTGAAGCATGGGGAGCCGATGGCGCTCATGGAGGAAGTGCTCGTGCCGCTCTACCTCCGACACCGCTACCAGGTGGAAGCGACGGCGAAGCTCCTTGGCGGCGAGACGTACGAGTACGCCGTGCGGGGCGAAGAGGACCCGCAGTTGTCCGAGCCCGTCCCGGCGGATCGACAGACCGCGGCGCTCGACGCGCTCCTCTCCACCATCACGCCCGCGGCCCTGGCCCTGCCGGAGGCCGCCCGGGACCGCATTCCGCCACGCCCGCCCGGCCACTCGTCCAATCGTGAGCTTTTCGACGGGCGGACTGACCCCACGCTCGATCCCTACGCCCCGGCGGAGGTGGCGGCCACCATGGTGCTTGATGCCCTCACGCAGCCCGAACGGGCCCTGCGGCTCGTGGCCCAGCACGACGCCCGGGCCGAACTCCCAGGATTGCGGGCGACACTCACCCAGATCACGGATGCGGTCTGGAAGACCGACGCCCCGACCGACGAGTACCGGGCGGAGCTACACCGGACCGTGCAGCAGGCCTGGACGGACGTGCTGCT
>PXSX01000096.1 GCA_003022655.1 Bacteroidetes bacterium QH_1_64_81
TACGGCCACCCCGTAGAGTACTCGGTCGCTATGCTCCCAGCGCTGTGACTTCGTGGATCTCCTGCATCCGCGACAGCTGTCGGAATACTCGGTCACACTCCAAGAGTATTCGGTCCCGCTCCAGGAGCACTTCTTCGTGAGCGCTCAGGGCGCTTCGTTCCCAGCACTTTGCTTCCCGGCACTTCGCCCGTGTCGGCTTCGTACCCATCTGTCAAACAGGTTCTCACACCATGACGTGGAACCAAAAAGCCATGCCGGAAGGTACTTTCCCCATCGCTCCTCGGCCTTCGATTCTTGATCCCCCATCCTCAACCCTCAATCCTCGCCCCTCCCCCTCTCCCCCATTCGCCCACGCTCACACGCCCAAACGCCCACACGAATGAACGCGCTACGCACTGTCGGGGCCCTCACCGCCCGCGAAATGCTCAAATTCGTGCGCGACCGGAGCCGCGTGCTGGGCGCCCTCGCGCAACCATTGGCCCTCTGGCTGCTGCTGGGACTGGGGTTTCAGAACACCTTCCAGCCTCCACAGGGTGGTGTGGGAGAGAGCTACGTAGCGTTCCTGTTTCCGGGCATCCTTGCGCTCGTGCTCCTCTTCACTGCCATCTTCTCCACCATCTCCATTGTCGAGGAGCGGGACTCCGGCTTTTTGCAGGCCGTCTTGGTAGCCCCGACGCCCCGCACCGCTCTCGTCTTTGGGACCACGCTGGGAGGCACCCTGCTGGCTACCGTGCAGGCCCTCCTATTTCTTGGAGCCCTCCCGCTCGTGGACCTTGCGCCCGGCTTACTTGGGGTAGGAATGGTCACCGCCATCTGTCTGCTCACGGGCCTCGCCTTCACCGCCCTCGGCTTCGCCATCGCGTGGCGGATGGACACCACGCGCGGCTTCCACGCCATCATGAACCTGTTTCTGCTGCCGCTCTGGTTTCTATCGGGGGCGATGTTTCCGGTGGAGGGGGCGGCGCCGGTGCTGCAGGTCTTTGTGTGGGCCAATCCGGTGTCCTACGCCGTGAGCGGCCTGCGGCACGGCCTCCACGGGTTTGCGGAGACGCCCGCTGTCTGGGCAGGACCCGGCGTGTGCCTGGCAGTAACGGGCGGATTTGCGCTGCTCATGATGGGCGTGGCGGTGTGGCAAGTGCGACGGCCCTTCTTCCAAGCCTGAACCGGCCGTGGGGCAGTCCCGCTTCTCCGTCTCACAGCCCGCAAATGCGCATCAGTCCCGAAAGAGGGTGAACGATTGTCGGTGGTAGGGGGTCGCGCCGTGCTCGCGGAGCGCGTCGTAATGTTGCTGCGTGGGGTACCCGACGTTCGAGGCCCAACCATATTCCGGGTGCTCGTCGTGGAGCCGGCGCATGAGGGCGTCGCGCTCGGTCTTCGCGAGAATGGACGCGGCGGCGATAGACTGGCTCTTGGCATCGCCTTTTACAATCGTCTCGTGGGGCCAAGGGGCCGCCACTAGATCCCGGTCCCACTGAGTGCCGTCCACGAGCACGAAATCGGGCGGCGGCCGGCAGTCCGACGCCGCCCGGCGCATGGCTTTGAGAGCAGCCCGGAGGATGTTCAGGTCGTCGATCTCTGACGGGGAGCACCGGGCGATGGCCGCGGCCACGGCTCGCTCCTCAATTTTTCGTCGGGCGTCGACCCGCCTCTCTTCGGAGATGGATTTGCTGTCCCGAATGGCCTCGACCTCGACCTGCGGCGGCAGGATGACGGCGGCGGCGACCACCGGGCCCGCCAAGCAGCCGCGCCCGGCCTCGTCGAGCCCAGCAACGCGTTCGTAGCCGTCCGTCCAGAGCCGTCGTTCGTGGGTGAGCATGGGGCTTGGGAGTGGGAAATAAATGTAGGAGCTGTTTTCCTTGTCTGAGGGACGGCCAGGCGTACCTCTGTCACCGCCTCCGTCCGACAGGCCGAACCACTTCGGGCCCCTCCCTCCGGCTTCCCGGCCTACCCGTCTACAAACCGATCGACGAACTCGAACGCGTCCCCGTCGAACAGCCCCTGGTCGCTGAGCTTGAGCTGCGGGATGACGAGCAGCGCCGTGAACGAGAGCGTCATGAACG
>PXSX01000097.1 GCA_003022655.1 Bacteroidetes bacterium QH_1_64_81
CTGGACGTGGACGCCATCTGCGACGGGGAGGAGGTGTGGATCGCGGGCATGATGCAGCACATCGAACCGGCGGGCGTCCACTCCGGCGACTCGACCGCCGTCCTTCCCCCGTTCAGCCTGTCCGACGAGGTGCTGGAGACAATCTGCCAGTACGTCTACGACCTGGCCTTCGAGCTGGATGTGCTTGGGCTCATGAATGTGCAGCTCATCGTGAAGGACGAGGTCGTCTACGTCATCGAGGCCAATCCGCGCGCCTCCCGCACCGTTCCCTTCATCGCGAAGGCCGCGGACATCCCGATTCCGGCCATCGCCACGAAGGTGATGCTCGGGGAGACGCTCGAGACCTTCCGCGAGCGAGGCGACCTAGAGTCGAGCCTCGAAGACTACGCGATCAAGGAGCCGGTCTTCTCGTGGGAGAAATTCCCGGAGGTGCCCAAGGAGCTGGGCCCAGAAATGAAGTCGACTGGGGAATCGATTGCCTTCGTCGACTCGCTGGACGCCGAGCAATTCGAGCAGCCCCACGAGATGAAGGACCTGTACCTGTCGCGGTAGCCTCGGGACCAAAAATGGACTGTTTTCCGGACACCGAGCGTACTACTGGGTCCGTACGATTGTCCATGCGAACTCCAGCGGAGCCATGAGTCCGGACGAAAAACAGGCCCTGGTTGAAAAGATCGACGAATTGCCCCCCGAGCAGCGCAAGCGGGTGGAGGGGTACGTCGATGCACTCCATGAAATGACGCAGCCGAATTCCACTGCCGGGGAATTCATCTACGGCTCCGAAAAAGAGGGGCAAGCGAGTGAACCGGTCTCTTCGAAAGAATCGATCGGTACCGAAGTGAAAACGTTCCTGGCGTCCACCGTCGATCACGGAGGGCGGGCCTCTCCCTACCTCGCTCTGCAGAAGGAACGGGTCTCCGAACGATGTTCATGACGGCAGGCTGAACTTCGCTTTGTGATGGTGGTACAGCGAACAGTTCTGGAAACGAAGCGCCTTTCTTCCGTCTCCCGCCCTCCCGTCCCGTGATTGCGCGCGAAGGATACACCATCATCGCCGTCGTAGCGGGCCTTGCGCTCCTGCTGGTCGTGGGGGCTGCGTGGGTCGAGCCGTGGTTCTGGCGAGGGCCGATGCTGGTACTGGCGGTGGGGGGGCTCGCGTTCACGCTCTTCTTCTTCCGCGATCCGGAGCGCACTCCGCCCCTGGACGCCCGTGAAAACGGCATCGTAGCCCCGGCCGACGGGCGCGTGGTGGAGATTGTGGACGAGGAGGAGCCGCTCTACCTCTGGCACCCCAAGGCCAGCGACAAGAACGAACGGTCCGAGTTCGGCCTGCGGCACCCGAACGGGACGAAGCTCCTGTTCAAGCAGATCGCGGGGGCTATGGCGCGTCGCATCGAGTATGGTCTTGAGGAGGGCGATACGGTGGAGACGGGGCAGCGCTTCGGCATCGTTAAGTTTGGGTCGCGGATGGATCTTCTCGTGCCTCCTTCGGTCAACCTCAATGTGAACGAAGGACAGGCCGTCCGGGCCGGCACGACGGTTCTCGGGCGGATGCCCGACGCCGAGTCCGAAGCCACGTCCTCATCGCGGCCTGCCGGTGCCGTTTCGGACACGTCGGCGTCCCCGCCGCGTCGCTCATCTGCTTCCTGATCGCTGCCACTTGTGTCCAATGATCGACCTTTTTGGGTCCGATCGTGCGAGCAGTTCGGGCCGGGCGGAGGGACGGTCGTCCCATCCGGGACGCGTCCGGCGCCGCCTGAGTGCCTACCGCACCGCCCGTCGCGAAGAGCGAGGGGAGCGGCCGCCTCCCCGGGTGGCCGTGCCCTCCTTCTTTACGCTGGTGAACTTGCTGTGCGGGTTCCTGGCCCTGACTCAGGTGCTTGAGTCCGCCTTCGGAATGGCCTGCTGGCTCATCGTGCTGGCTGGCTTTTTCGACCTGCTCGATGGAGTGATGGCCCGACTCACGGACACGGATAGCCCCTTCGGCGTTCAACTTGACTCGCTCAGCGACATCGTGTCGTTCGGGGTCGCGCCTTCGTTCCTCATCTACGGGTACGTGCTG
>PXSX01000098.1 GCA_003022655.1 Bacteroidetes bacterium QH_1_64_81
CAAGGGTTGGGCTGTTCGCCCATTAAAGCGGCACGCGAGCTGGGTTCAGACCGTCGTGAGACAGGTCGGTCCCTATCTACTGAGGGCGTCGAAGACTTGAGCGGAGCTGCTTCCAGTACGAGAGGACCGAAGTGGACGGACCGCTAGTGTGCCAGTTGTGCCGTCAGGCGCATCGCTGAGTAGCTATGTCCGGAAGGGATGAGCGCTGAAAGCATCTAAGCGCCAAGCCCCCCGCAAGATCGGGTCTTCCTCATGGGTCGTTCGAGACGAGGACGTGGATAGGCTGCAGGTGTAAGCGTAGCAATACGTTCAGCCGAGCAGTACTAATTACCCATAAGGCTTAACACCCCTATTTTGCATATGCCATCATAGGGCACACGCTGCTTGCATCCCGACGGCAGTCGGGAGTGCGGGAGAACCTACCATCATGTCAGACATTTCGCTGGCAGCTATGCCAGCTCTGAGTTTCCTGGTGGCTACAGCGCGGGGGCAACACCTCTTCCCATTTCGAACAGAGAAGTTAAGTCCCGCAGCGCCGATGGTACTGGCCTTTCGCCGGTAGAGTAGGACGTTGCCAGGATTCTTCTCAAGGGACGCCGTTGCGATTGCAGCGGCGTCCCTTTTTTATTTCCCCTACACTTTTCCTCTCGGCTCACTGCCACTGATCCCACCGGCGGCCGGGAAAAGGTCTGTTCGCCGAACAACCATCGGGGCTGCTTCGGGTATGTGTCTCACATCAAGGCGCTGTCGATGACCTCTTTCCGACTTTGGGACCGTCTCCTTACGCGTTGAATCTCCGACATGGGTAATTCCGACTCCACATCTTCCACTTCGGCCTCAGGGACGGGAGTGGGGGCCAGCAACGACAATACATCAGGACGACAGTCGGGAAGCCAGCCTCCCCATGAGCAGCCGAACTGGGAGGACGAGCTCTCCGCTGACCTCCAACCGGATGCTTACAGTGGTGATGGGAGGTCGGAGGAAACGGCCTCTTCGACGGACGGAACGTCCTCGTCTCGGTCGTCCCCCCTTACCGACTTCGATCCACTGGCGCCCTACCGAGGTGCCGTTCGGCGATTCTTTACGGTCTGGCGGCACGTGACGGGGCTTCTGATGGGAGGGCACATCGCATACGTCCGGTCTCTCCCCAAGGTGCAGAAGACCGGCCTGCGGTCGCTTGGGAAGCGCATCCTGGCAACGGTGCTAAACCCGTTCGTCCGCAGCGACCTGCGGGATCTGCCCTTTCCTGAGCAACTCCGCCGTCGGCTGGAAATTCTTGGCCCTACGTTTACCAAACTGGGCCAAATTATGGCCATCCGGGAGGACCTCCTGCCCGAGGTGATTACGGAGGAACTCGATAGCTTGATGGACCACCTGCCACCCATTCCCTATGAGCAGGTCGAAGCAGTTATCGAGCGGGAGTTGGATGGGCCGGTCGACGCGCTCTTTCAATCAATCGATGCCGAGCCCCTGGCCGCGGCGTCCATCGCGCAGGTGCACCGCGCTACGACCCACGAGGGAGACGATGTTGTGGTGAAGGTCATCAAGCCGGGCATTCGAGACGTCGTGACCTCCGACCTGAAGCTCCTGGAGTTCTTTGGGGTCTTTCTGCAGTGGCTACTGCCGCGCTACCAGCCGAAGCAGATTATCGAAGAGTTTGGGGCCTATACGAAACGAGAGATCGACTTCGACTACGAGGCCGACCACGCGGAGATCTTTTCGGCCAACTTTCAGGACGTGCCCGGCATTGTGTTTCCGGACGTGTACCGGGAGCTGAGCACGGCCGACGTCCTCACGATGGAGCACCTGGGCGGCATCCGCCCAACCTCGCAGGCTGTTCTCGAACTGAGTGAGGCCGAGCGAGAACGAGTCGTCGACCTCGGTGCGTCGGCCATTATCCGGATGCTTTACAAGGATGGCTTTTTCCACGCCGACCTGCACGCGGGCAATCTGAAGATTCTTCCGGGAGACCGGCCCGAAGACCTGAAAATTGGGTTCATCGATCTCGGAATGGTTGGGCGCTTTCGGGCCGACATCAAGCGGCGCATGCTCTACTATTACTATGCCCTGGTTCGGGGCGACGCGGAAAACGCTGCCCGCTATCTCCTCGACATGGCACGCGTAGGAGAGGGCGGCGATCCGGAGGGGTTCCAGCGGGCCGTCTCGGACATGGCCCGGCATTTCCTGATGCGGAGCAAGCAAGGATCAATCAGCCTCGCCCAGGTAATCCTCCAGTCTCTGAGTTTGGGCGGTCGCTACCGCATCTTCTTTCCGGTTGAGATGACGCTCATGGTGAAGGCCCTCGTTACCTTTGAGGGAGTTGGGCGCACGCTCGACCCCGAGCTCGACGTCGTCGCCGTATCGAGGCGCCACGTGCAGCGCATCTTTCGGGAGCGGTTTAATCCCTGGACGCTGGGCTCAGAGATGATTAGCAATGCGCCCGAGCTCGTCGACGTGGCGTTGAAGCTTCCGCAACTCCTGACCTCGGGCGTGACTCATCTTGAGGAGTCGCTGACCGACCGGCCCCCCAGCGACCCATTCGCCGGATTGCGGGGGAGTGTCATTGCCGGATCCTGCATCGTCGGAGGGGTCATCGCCGCGGTGCAGGGAGGACCGCTCTGGCTTTCGATTCCGCTTTTTGTGATCGGGGCAGCGTTAGCGGTCTGGGCCCGGTAGCAATGGGAATGAGTCATGAGGACTCCGAAGACCGAGTCGGACCGGCCTCGCGGGTGTGGAGGCGATCGAGAAGAGCGTCGAGGCGATCCAGGACCTCACCGGTCTCGTGGAGCACGTCCATCATCGACGCGGGCGGCTCGCCTTCGTCATCGACCTGTTCAGGAAGAGACGATTCATACAGAGTGCGGGTCTCGTCTTCGAGAACGTCCAGGCGCAGTGAAAGGCCGTGCCGTTCTACGACTGGCTGGAGCTCGTCCGCGCGGCGGCGCAGGTGCTGACGCGTGGCCTGATAGGCGTGCTCACAGACATCGTGACGGTTTTTGAAACTGAAGACGCTAGAGAAAAACAGGCTCGTGTCGTCACATTCCGGTTCGATCAGGATGAGATCCGCGTGAGGGTGGGTGTGCTCGTACTTCTTGAACCCGGTCCGCTTGCGGGAGTCGACGATGGCCCGGAAGGTTTGCGACAGAACCGTGGGGAGGCCTCGGTCTGCGAGGCTCGGTTCGACTCCGTTCGTCTGACGGTCGAGCAGGCGGTCTGCGTGCTGCTCGAGCTGGACGTTGATGGGCACGATCGGGTTGATGCAGAACAGCAGATCGGCCCCGGCGTCGAGCCCAACACTTGCATGTACGGTGCGGCGCGCCACTCCGTCGATGTAATATTGGCCGTTCACCTCGACCGGAGTATAGAGGCCAGGGAGGGCCGTTGAGGCCTGGATGGCTGAGGAGATGGGAACGTGATCGTGTCCCTGCTCACCGAAGACCGTCACGTCGGCGGAGTCGAGGTTCATGGCTACCACGTACAGTTCTCGCTCCAGCCGACGGAAGTCGTTGGTTCGGCCTCCCGCCGAAAGGGATTCGGCGAGGAAGCGTTCGAGAGGCGCATTGGTGAAGAGGCCGGTCGGAACGATCGACTCGAACGTAGCAAGGAGGCCGAGGAGGGAGAGATCGCCCGGATTGAGCAGGTAGTGGCGGAGCGAAGAGAGCAGTGTGCCGGGCAGGCGGCGCAGTCGGCCGGTATATTCGCCAACCGCCGGGCGGAAAAGAACTTCCGGCTCCAGATTTAAGGTGGGGTCTGAGGACTCTGAGAGGACGGCCCGGCTTAGCTCGCAGGATGGGACGCCACTTGCCAACATGCCTCCAATAAGAGATCCGGAACTAACCCCCACATAGATGTCTAGTTCGTGCAGCGTAGCGCCCTCGATGGCCTCATCGAGAGCACAGAGAGCCCCAATCTCGTAAATTGCCCCCTCGATCACACCTCCGGCACAGGCGAGCCCAATTGTGCTGCGGCCTGCAGATTTAGTTGAGGACATTAGGGGGCGAGATTCGTTCGAGGAGTCTATTCGCAGAATTCGTCCTGCGCGGAAGCGGTTCCGATACAGGAGCAACAAGGATGGAATCTGGAACGGGCCCTTTCACGACCGGGCTCCCGAAGAAAAGGAGCCCCCAGAATTTGGGGGCTCCTCTCACTCGGTACGGGAAGAGAGGCCGGCTACTCTTGATCGGTGTCCGTAGATGAGGACTCGTCCTCCGAGAGGCTCTCGGCGAGCTCTTCGACCTGTCGGGAAAGGTGGTCTACCTTCTCCCTGAGGTCGTCGACCTCTTCGCGCGAGGGGACGTCGAACTGCTCGAGGGCAGAGTTCACGGACTCGGAGAGAACAGACTGGGTTTCCTCGCCGGCTTCCTCAAGCTGAGCGAGCGCCTCGTCGCTCTGCTCGCGGACTTTTTCGGTGACCTCTTCGAGCCTGCTGCGGCGCTCCTCTTCAAATTCCTGGCCCCGGTCGACGAGGTGATTGAAAAGCTTGGTGCCCTCCTCTTCGACGGTCGCCAGGGCGCCGAGACCGGCCAGCCACACTTTGTGGCCTTGCTCCGTGAGTTCGTCCTGGAGGGTTTCGGAAGCAGAAGATTCGTGCTCGGTCGCTGCTTCGGGCTCTGTAGTCATGGCTTGTGTCGGATGGTTGTGAATGAAGTCTACGTGTGAGGAAGGAGGAAGGGGGCTACTCTTGCGACGATGAATCGACACGCTCCGAAGAGGAGAACTGGTCGGAATCCTCGGGGGTGTGCTGCTGGGCGTCCAACGACGTGTGTCGCTGTTCGTCAAAATCGTCGAGCAAGACCGACAGGCGATGCTCTAAGCGACGCAACTGCTGCCGGAGCTCGTCGATTTCCTGCTTGCGCGGACTCTGCACGAGCTGTCTCAATCGGCCCAGTGAGCTCTGCATCAGATCGTCAACCGTCGTGCGAATCTGGCCCAGTCCACTGTCAAGGACCTCCCCACTGCGGCGGAGCAGGGTGTGGAGGAGGTCCGACGGGATGACGTCCTGGCCGCTCTTTCCCTCCTCCAAAATGATCTGGGTGAGGGTTTGGGCCGTAAGGTCCTGTCCCGTCGCATTGTCCACCACCTCAACGGTCTCGCCCCCCCGAACGAGGTCGGCAATGTCGCTGAGCGACACGTACTCGCTCGTTTCTGTGTCGTAAAGCTTCCGATTATCGTAGCGCTTGATCCGTCGAGCCATAAGCGGGGACGCCCGGAAATTTATCGTAACGCGTTGCGTCATTTCGATGCGTCGCGTCACGCATTGATCCCGCCGACTGGCGGTGCAGATGCTCGGCATGCGGCCCGTCGGAAAACGCATCGCCCAGCGGCTCTTTGTCAAACCGACCCAGAAAGACCCCCGGCGCACGTTCGTCCGCCGGTGGGCGCGGAACGACAAACAGGCCTATCTCTAGTCGACGGACACCATCATGCAGTGGAGCGTCGCGGACCGCCTGGGTCACATCGAC
>PXSX01000099.1 GCA_003022655.1 Bacteroidetes bacterium QH_1_64_81
TCGCCTTCGCAACTTTGAGCCGCCGGTGGACGGCTACGAGATCATGGAGACCCTCGACATCGACGAGGGCGTGGCCGTGGGCATCGCCAAGACATGGATCCGCGAGGCTATCCTCGACGGCGAGATCCCCAACGAGCACGACGCGGCGTTCGACTACCTCATGGAGATCAAGGACGAGGCCCTCCGCCGCGGTGCTCTTTTCGAGGCAATGCAGGACCGCCTAGAAGGCCGTGAAAACCGGGCGCTGGGCGCCATCAAGGAGGTCGTCTTCGAAGACCCGGACCTGCCGGCGGACTGGGAAGCGGCGATCGAGTACCTGGAGGGGAGGAAGGCGGAGGTGCTGGACGCGGACGAAGCGACAGCATCCGACACGTAGTCGTCTCCGTGCCGGGACCCAAACAGAAAAGGCCCGCTCCGGAATCGGAACGGGCCTTCGCTTCTGTCACCGAATGGCGATGCGTCTCAGGGGGTCCGAGAGGCATCGCGTACGGTTAAATCGCACTACTGGTCTCGTCGGCCGGCGAGGCGTTGAGGGCACTGAGGCCCTTTTCCGTCTCTTCGGTCTCGTACTCAATCGTCTGACCTTCCCGCAGGTCGCCGCCGGAGGTCATGCCCGAGATGTTGTTTGCGTGGAGAAAAACGTCCTCGCTCCCGTCGATGGGCTCGATGAAGCCGAATCCGCGGGAGGTATCGAAAAACTTGAGCTTACCCTTTTGCATGTAGGTGTATCCGTTCTGTGTTGGAGATGCCTCACCTCTGAGTGGCGAACCGGCAACGAGGCGAGACTTCCTACTCGGTCGGGCGACACTGCGTGGATGACGCAACGAATGTGCAAGGGTGCACCCGTCAGTCCGCGCCCGGTTTCCTGCGAGCCTCGTTCTGGCCCCGTTTTCACGAAGTCGCCTTCCGCCGACCCCGTTTGGTCCTGACAGCGGAGCAAACTGGGGATCGTCGCTTAGGTCCGGCGCGCTCAGGAAGGGCGAACTATGCCTGCAGGGAATGCAGGTGGACTGTCCAGGATTCGTCGTCGCGGCTGTATTTCGTTCGGAATCGCCGTTACCGATCTGTGAAGAAGTTTCTGAAAACTGTGTCGACGCGTGCGAGCGATTGGGCGTCTGAGGGTGTGGGAGAACGGGAGCATGGAAGCGTGGGGGCATAGGCGGATTTGGCTCCTGCATTCGCCGACGCTGCACTCCCACACCCCCGCGCTCTCCACTCCCACGCCCATACTTGCTCCCTGCACGTCGGAGCAGCCCCCAGCGTGGTAAGCAGGACC
>PXSX01000100.1:0-1766 GCA_003022655.1 Bacteroidetes bacterium QH_1_64_81
GGCGCCCAAATCGTTTGTGAAAGAGGCATCCGTCGTCACGTCGGATTCGTCGACGCCCAGTTTGTCAACAATGATCGACTTGACCGTGTCTTCGATGTCGCTTGCCATGGTTGGCGGGTCGTTGGTGATGAGAATCGCGTACGCACAGGAACGATCGATGCCGGTCCCACCCCGACGGAAGAATCATTGGTTTGGGGGTTATCCACTGGTCCAGAGCCCGGTTGAGATCGGCGCCGGAGTCCAGTGATAGACCTACCCAGTGATAGACCTACGGGGACCGGAATGTATTCAACCGTGCAAACCTACAATGGGGGCCGTGGAGAAGCAACGCCCCCCCTCCGTTTGATGCAAGCTTCGCACATGTGCCTCCCACTCTCAGGCCGTGTTGAGCGTGTCTTTACAAAGTGACGTTGGCAATGAAGGGGGTGCTTTTTATGTTATCGGTCCTTGTGCGAAACTTTCCCGCCCTCTCTCGTCTTTGGCGTGTGGTCATTCGCTTATCGTTCCGAGAGGGGACGTTCTCTTTTCATACGAACCGGATCGTTCATGGCTTACCTCTTCACCTCCGAATCGGTCTCAGAGGGCCATCCCGACAAGATTGCCGACCAGATCTCCGACGCCATCCTCGACGCGTACCTGGCCGAAGACCCGCAGAGCCGAGTGGCCGTCGAGACGCTCGTGACGTCCGGGCTCGTCGTGCTCACCGGCGAGATTACATCGAAGGCCAGCGTAGAGCCGCGCGAGATTGCCCGCGAGGTTATCCGGGACATCGGGTACACCGATCCCCGCATTCGGTTCGACGCCGACTCGTGTGGCGTCATTAGCAGCCTCCACGAGCAGAGCGGGGACATTAGCCAGGGCGTTGACGGCGGCGAGGAGCAGGGCGCCGGCGACCAGGGACTTATGTTTGGCTACGCCTGCCGGGAAACGTCGGAGCTGATGCCGATGGCCATTACGTTTGCCCATCGGCTCGTGCAGGAACTGGCCCACATCCGCAAGCAAACGGACAAGATGCCGTACCTGCGGCCCGACTCCAAGAGCCAGGTGACGATCGAGTACGAGAACGACCGCACGACCCCGCGGCGGGTGCACACCGTCGTCGTTTCTACACAGCACGATGAAGGAGTCCCGCAGAAAAAAATCCGGGAGGACGTGCGCAACATTCTGCTGCCCCGCGCCCTCCCCACGAACCTGCTGGACGACGGCCTCATCCTCCACGTCAACCCCACGGGGCGCTTCGTCACCGGCGGCCCGCACGGCGACACGGGCCTTACGGGTCGGAAGATCATCGTAGATACCTACGGGGGCAAGGGGGCCCACGGCGGCGGCGCCTTCAGCGGCAAGGACCCCTCGAAGGTGGATCGGAGCGCGACCTACGCCGCCCGGCACGTGGCTAAGAATCTGGTGGCGGCGGAGCTCTGCGAAGAGGCCGTCGTGCAGCTGGCCTATGCCATCGGCGTGCCCGAGCCCGTCTCGATCGACGTGTCGACGAACGGGACCGGTGTCATGCCGGACGCGGAGCTCTGCGACGTGGTGCAGGAGCACTTTGCGCTGTCCCCCTCTGCCATCATCGAACGGCTCGACCTCCTGAAGCCCCGCTACCGGAAGACGGCCGCGTACGGGCACTTCGGGCGCCCCACCTTTCCGTGGGAGGAGCTCACCCACGTGGACGCCCTCAAACTAGACGCCGCCGAGATGGCTCCGTAGGCCACTCTCCATTTCTGTTCTCGATGCCCTCGTCGCCGGTCGGTGACGGGGGCTTTTTT
>PXSX01000100.1:1870-7312 GCA_003022655.1 Bacteroidetes bacterium QH_1_64_81
CGTCGGCTGCGATTCGACTGGCTCAATGAGTGACGGCGAACGCGGAACGCTCGAACTGGGCATGAGCGGCACGTCGACCCCCAAGAGCCTGAACACACTATCCACGACATCGAACGCTCAGGACAGCATCACGGAGGCGACGGTGACCATTGCCAAGATGTCCATCGTGCCCGCGGAGGACACCAGTGATGGAGATTCTACCGACACCGGAATCTCCGTATTGCGCAGCGAGAACTTCGAAGTCGACCTCATCGACCTGCAAACGGGGCTCGACACGACCCTCGCCGAGACCGAAATCCCCGCTGGCGAGTATAGTCAGGTCCGTCTGATTACGAACGAGAAGGCGAGTGTGACCTTCGGGGACGGCTCTCAGAAAGACGTGATGATTGCAAGTGGTCAACAGACTGGTCTGAAGGTGAACTTCGATCCGTTCACGATCGAGTCCGCTGACGACCGGGCCAACGTGATGCTCAACTGGAACGTAGAGGAGTCTCTGAAGGGGAACCCACAGGGCAATCTGGTCATCACACCGGTCATCGACGCCTCCGTTGACGTCAGCAGCGTTGGGAACTAACCCCAGGTCGTGGCCTCCTCTCTCGGGGCCCCACCGGAAGCGATGGGCGCCCGCCGGCGCTTGGCGGCCGCCTCCGTCGCGTCAGCCGCGTACCGCTAAGAAAGACGGGCTGAAAAACCCCGGTCATGTTAGGTCTGGCATGCGTCATGCGCTCTTGCAGGCCGCGGGGTCGATGACCGTATTCGTCCGACGCCGCGTCTCTGCCGTTCTGCCTGATGCTTTTCCCCTATGTCGCACGACGCGTCCGATGCCACGTACGCCCGCCGCGTGCAGGACGGGGACCGGGAGGCCTTCGAGGTGCTCGTGGAACGGTACCAGGGCATGGTGTTCGACCTCACGCATCAGTACGCCGAACAACCCGAGGCCGCCGAGGACCTGGCACAGGATGTCTTCCTCAAGGCATACCGCCGGATCGAGGACCTTCGAAACCCCGACCAGTTTGCGTCCTGGCTCTACGGCATTGCCCTCAATCAATGCCGCGACTACGCTAAGAACGTGCGACGCGACACCCATCCGTTCAGCCGCTCCGAGCAGGAAAACGCAGCGGTGCAGGACGACGAAACCACGGCGCAGGACGACCGGCTCATCGCCGACGAACAAGGGGCACACCTCTGGACGCCCTGGACGAACTCTCGGCCACCTACGCCACCCCGTTCCTGTTGAAATATCGGGACGGACTCACGTACAAGGCCATGGCGAAGCGACTCGACGTGTCGGTGAGCGCCCTGAAGGTGCGTGTGCACTGCGCTCGCAAGAAACTCCGAAGCCTGCTTGAGCCTTACCATGAAAAATCCCGATCCTGACACGGTCGTGCGGCAGTTCATCGACGGAGACCTGTCGGAGGACAAGGTGCGAGAGGCGCTGCACCGCATTGCCGACGATCCGGAGGCTCGCTCCCTGCTTCAGTTTGAGCTCCAGATGACACAGGACCTCGCGGCCTTACGGTCGGGCCCGGCCCTCGTCCGAGTTTGCGGCGAACACGGTTGAGAAGCTCGGGGACCGCGCGGAGACCGAGACCGCCGAGTCCGCGCTCCGGACCCGTCTCCAAGACTGGTGGCAGGGGGTCACGCGACCGCTGATCACTATTCCGGTGCGCCCCGCCCACACGCTGGCGACCATCGCCCTCGTGGCGGTGTTGGCGTGGCTCGCATGGCCCCCTCCCCCGTCCGACCAGGGCTCCGTCGCGTCGAACCAGCCGGAGGCGACGACGTCGGTTCAGACGACCACCGCCTCGACCGGACCGCAGGCGCAGACGGTGTGGACCCGCTTCGTCTATACGGACGACGACGCCGACTCGGTCGCCGTGGCCGGCGACTTTAGCCAGTGGAAGCCCATTCCGCTCTCCCCCCACACAGTCAACGACAAGACGGTCTGGACCGGCCTCGTCCCCGTGTCGCACGGGGAGCACGAGTACCAGTTCGTGATCGACGGCGAGAAGTGGGTCACCGATCCGCTCGCCCCGGTGAAGCAGGACGACGGGTTCGGCGCCAAGAATGCGGTCTTGAAACTCTAGCGCCTCCGGAGCGACGAGCGGTCGCCCGTGCTTTCCCGACTCAAATGGCTGGTTTCATGCGGCGCCTTCTTCTCGGCCTGTTCCTCCTTGCTGTCGTTCTTCCGCACTCCGCGGCGGGACAGCAGTGGACCGGCACCGCGGCCCTCACTCTTTCCGGGGGCCACCAAACGAACACATACCTCGATCCCGTGCTTCAGTCCTGGGACGCTCCATCCGATCCTGCATTTGCGGCCCTGACGTCACTGGTGGGACTCGTGCGGGAGGCGAGTCGGGCTCGCCTCAACGTGACGGGACGGACGCGCCTCTACCCGCATCGCCCCGACGCGCCGCAGTTCGTCCAGGGCTACGCCCGATACCAGTATCAACTGTCTTCGTCCTGGACGGCAGGCGGCCTCGGCGGCGGCACGCGGTACCGCTTCGTGTCGTCGCGCGACAGCTGGTGGGTCCTCCCTTCTGTGGAATGGAGCCCGACCACCAGCTCGACGGTCACGCTGCGGGGCGGCGTCACGAGACGCTTTCTCTCTCCCACGCAAGAGACCACTACCCGTCAGACCAGCGCCCTCGTGGTTCTGAATGCCGACACGTGGGTGACCGATCGCCTGCACACGGAGGGCCGTCTGTACTGGAGCAACGGCACCACGAGCGCGTCCGACGCACAGTTTGGCGGCACGGGGCTGTCGGTGCGGGGGACGTACTGGCCCACCACTCAGTGGTCCATCGAGGCCGAGGCGGCCGTCGAACAGGTCCGGTACGAAACGACCTCGTCGTCGACTGCCCGGGACCGCATCGGACGGGCCGGCCTCAAGGCGCAGTGGTACGTGCATTCGTCGGTCACGCTCTTCGCCCAGACGCGGGCATCGGCGGCCCGCCTCGCCCAGGACGACCAGTTGGAGACCGACGTACATGTATCGGCGGGCCTCCGCCTTCAGGTGAGCCGAACGCTGGGCGGCAGCAGACAGCCGCCGCCGCGCCGCCGCGTCTGCACGGCCGTCGACGGCGGCATTCGCGTGCAAATTCCCTACGACGGTCCCGGGACGCCCTATGTGACCGGCGACTTCAACGGCTGGTCTCTCCCCGGCACGCCCATGACTCGGATTGGCGAGGATACCTGGAGGACGACGCTTCCGCTAGAGCCCGGCGAGTATTCGTATCGCATCCGGATCGTCGACGGCGCCAAGCGCCGGTGGCTCGACCTTCCGTCCTACGCACAGACCACCGAGGACTCCTTCGGAGGCACGAATGGCGTGTGTACAGTTCCCTAATCCCATGATTCGTTTCCAGTGCTCCATGTGGACGCTTCCGGGCTCTTGGCTCAAGGTGCTCCTCCTGCTGGCCGTCTTCGCGGTCGGGGGAGGACCGGGCGCTGCGGTCGGGCAGGATGCCGACGTGCAGGCCCTCCTCGACCGAGGACGCGAGGCTGGGGCTGACATTGAGCAGATGCGCACGGTGGTCGAGCGGGCCCGTCAGGCCGGCCTGGATGCCGAGACCACGGCGTCCTTGCTCCGTCCGCCCGTCGCGCTCGCCAAGCAGGACCTTCCCACCGGCCCGCTGCTCTCGAAGACCCTCGAAGGCATGGCCAAGCAGGTGCCGCCCGCTCGCATGCAGCCGGTGCTCCAGCAGTATCGTACCCACACCGAGCAGGCGGGCCAGCTGGTCACGCAGTGGACCCAGCAGTCCGAGGTGCGTCAGCTTCTCGGGGACGCGGAGGACGCTTCGGGGGCCGACGGTCAGGCGAAGACCCACACTCGGCTGGTTACGACCATTGCGGAGGCTCAGCAACAAGACCTCCCGATCAAAAACATCGAAGGCTTCCTCGACGGTCTTCCGGCGAACGTCGGACGCCGACCGGTGGCGCCCGCCGAGGTCGCTGCGGCCGTCAGCGTGCTGCCCGACTTGCCCGGGAACGGAGCCTCCCCGGAACCCGCGCAGCAACTGTTGACCTCTGCCCTGAACGCCGGCTACAGCCCCGAGTCGCTCCGCCAACTGCCCTCCGCCCTGCAGAGCGCGCACCAGAAGAGCAAGCGGCCCGTCGACGTGCTGGCCAAGGGGGCCGCCCAGGCCATTACTCAGGGCACCCCTGCCGCACAGGTGCTACAGAGCCTCTTCCAGGGCGGACTTCCGGGGGGCGGCCCGCCCGCGGGCGCCGGCCCTCCCGGGAACACGCCCGGCACCGGAAAACCGCTCGATACGGGGCTACCCGACGATACGGGACCGCCCGATGATACAGGCCCTCCAGACGACACGGGCCCGCCCGCATGACCCCGGTGGTGGCCCGTCCTGTTCCTCCTGAAGGGGGAGACGCCTGGCGCTACTCCTCGGTGGGATACTCCCCCACCACCTGAGACTCCCCGTCATCGCCCGGGATCTCGGCGCCAATCACCTCGAAGACGAAGGTGTAGTTGTTCACCCCGCGGCGCGTCTCGACGGGAAACGTGACCGAGAACTGCTTGCCGATATTCGCGCGTACCGCTGCGGAGTCGGCATCCGACTCCGTGGGCTTGATGATCTCCTCGATCGAGCCGGAGCCTCGTCCCCCACCGGAGTACTCCGTAAAGTCGATTTTGCTTCTGGGCAGCAGGTGGACGGAGGAGGCCGAAGCGCTGCGTTCGATGATCGGGTCCGCACTGAAAACGATGAGTGGCGGGACTGGATCTTCTCGTTCCCGAAAGCTCATGTCGCCCCGCACGAGGCGATCCCTCCGGCCACTCGGGAGCGTGAAGCTTCCCTTGTCGAGCCACACTCGGAAGCTGTACGCCGTCTTGTTCTCCACGTTGAGGTGCATCGAGGTGTTGTCGAAGAGCCAGCCGATCCGAAGAAGCCCGTCCTCATAGATGTGTCGGGGGCCGTCCTCCGTCTCTTCGCGGGCGAGGGTGTACTCCCCGTACTGGTCCGCCGCGCGTTCGGAGCGCTCTACGGATCGGAGCTCTGTGTTGTAGCTCACGCTCTGAAACGCGCCGCAGCCGGTGAGAAGAGCGACAATGGACGCGGCGAGGAGACACTTCGTGGCTCTCATGGGCACCGGAATGGATGCTTTGCGAGGCGCTGTGGGAACGTGGGAGCGACGATGCGTGGCTCAGTCCGTCCCTGGCAGTGGCACGGTCCGCGCGTTTTCGGGCGGCTCCAGCTTTGACGCATCGAACGGACGACGGTACGAAATGCTATCGACGCGGGCTTCGTTGCGGAGTGTGTCGCCCGGCCCCTCATCCTCAGAGTACGAGTAACCCTCGAAGCGAGTGGGCACGGTGAGGCCGTCGACCGTCACGTAGTCCTCGTAGTCGAAAAACGTCTCCGAAAGGTCCGCGTCGGGGCCTACGTCTCGCCCGTAGGTCGCCGAATACCGGATGGCGTCGACCCG
>PXSX01000101.1 GCA_003022655.1 Bacteroidetes bacterium QH_1_64_81
CCAGCGAGACAGTGGCCTGACCCGCGCTCCGCCTGTTCTCTTCAGCCTGCCGACCCATCCGCCGCATTGATATGAGCACGACCGCTCCCACAACCGCAACGCACACGATTACCGTGCACACCAAGGATGGCCGGCACGAGGTCGAGGCCGAGGCGGGAATCACGCTGCGCCAAGCCCTGCGCCGTCATGGCCTTTCCCCGCACAATGCCGTCACGGACGTCGCCAACTGTGGCGGGCGGGGCCACTGTGGCCTGTGCACAGTGGAAATTTTGGAGGGCGCGCCCCCGCCGGAACAGGCCCTCGATAGCACGCTCGACGGCATGGGCATGGGACGCCTCTCGTGCCTCGTGACGGTCGATCGCGACATGACTGTTCAGTTGTAGACCCTCGTCCTCCGACTACTCGAAGGGGCGGAGGATTTGCTCGACCTGTCCGGCGTACCCACCCCCGAAGAGGTTGAGGTGGTTGATAAGATGGTACAGGTTGTAGACGTCGCGACGCGCTTTGTACTCCGGGGCCACACTCCAGGCCGACCGGTACGCATCGTAGAAGCGATCGTCGTAGCCACCGAAAAGCTCGGTCATGGCCAGGTCCGCCTCGCGGTGGCCGTAGTACGTGGCCGGGTCGATGAGGGCCGGGTCCCCCGCAGCCGTCACCATGTAGTTGCCCTTCCAGAGATCCCCGTGCAGCACCGACGGCGGCGGCGTGGCGGGCATCATCTCGGGGAGGCGACGGTAGAGCGCCTCAATGGACCGATCCCATCCGGAGCGCCACCGGTCCCGCTCCCGGGCCATTTCCACCTGCGGTGCCAGCCGCTGCTCGCGGAAGAACGCAGGCCACTCGTCGGTCCACTCGTTGTACTGGGGCAGTCGGCCGATGAAGTTGTCCTGCTCGAACCCGCGGCCGATGAAGTTGTCCTGCTCGAACCCGCACGCGTCGGCGGTGTGGCGGTGCAGCGCCGCCAGTCCTTCGCCGAACCGCTCCCAGAAGCGACGGCCCTCGCGCCCGGCGTGGATCCACTCCATGACGAGAAAGCCGGGCCGCCCGTCCGACGGGGGCGCCGTGTCGAGGACAGACGGCACCGCCAGCGGAGTGTCGGCTGCGCCGAGGGCCTCCAGGCCCGCCGCCTCCCCCGGAAAGGTGCGTGCCACCTGTTCGTCGCCGTACTTCAGGAAGAACGGCGCCGCGTCGGTCTCCACGCGGCACGCGTTGGCGATGCATCCCCCACCGACCGCCGCGACCGACTCAATAGCCACGTCGAGGCGCTCTTCCAGCGTGTCGCGAAGGGCGTCCGGTACCATCGCTGCGTATGGGTGTGATTGGGTTTGGGCGTATTTGCGTGTGGGCGTATCGGCGTAGCTGCCTCCGACGATGAGGTCAAGCATATGCGCGGGCAGGCCGCATTTCTACTTGTCCTCCCGCTCCTTCCTCCTCAGCTCTCCCCCACTCTTCGCGTCTCCCATTCACTCGTTCTCCCGTTCGCCCACTCACCCGTTCCCCCCTTCCCCCGCGCTCCCTCGCTCTCCCGCGCTCTCCTGCCCATCACTCACGTGAGCTTCCAGGTCGTATTCGTCGACGAGGCGATGGAGGAGCATATCCGACGTGCGCTCCACGATGTCGTAGACGCGCTCGAAGCCCTTGCGGCCGCCGTGGTAGGGATCGGGCACCTGGTAGTCGTCCGGCTCGGGGTCGAACTCGCGGAAGAGGCGCACCTTGCCGCCGTACTCGTCGTCTTCGTCGAGGTGAAGCACGTCGTTCAGGTTACTCTTGTCCATCACGAAGATGAATGCTCCTCCAGGCCGGCGGACTCTACCTTATCACGGAAGACGGTCTTCGCGAGGGGACTCCGGCAGATGTTGCCAAGGCACACGAATTGGATGCGGATCGGGTCGGGCATAGTGACAGGCAGCACCAACGTTTTGGAGAAACATGAGGTGCTTTGCACGCGGTATCGGCCCGGGTTGTGTCCCTTCTGCCCCCAGAACGACGAAACCACGACAAAAGCCCCGCCGGGATCACTGGCGAGGCTTTTGCTCGGGGACCGTGCGGGTGGGTGGACGGTCCAGCGTCCGGACTGGTACGACGGTTACGACTCGTCCAGATTCTCGTCTGCCGGAATGGGAAATTGCAGCCAGACGTTGTCCCCTTCACGGTCGAGAGGAAGGTCGTCGTCGAGGCAGGGATCGTCGGTGGCGGAGCCGCAATCGTCTCCCAGTAAGCGTCGCACATCGATCCAGCGGTGGCCCTCCCCGTACAGCTCATAGCGCCGCTGGTAGAGGAGCTCGTCGAACAGCGCGTCCTGGGTCTCCGGTCCCGAGTAGTCCCCAAGCCCGGCCGCGTTGCGGATCACGTTCAGGTCCTCGATCACCGCGTCGAGATCGGGGGAACTCTTCAGCAAATTAGCCTCAGCCCGGAGCAGAAGTAGTTCGGCGTTGCGGATGATGGGGATCGGAGCGGTGGGGCCATCGTACACCGCAAACCCCCAGTCCGACTGAAGGCCGGCCGCCCCGAAGGAATCCAGCCGCTCGACCACCTTATCGATGCGATCGTCGTCTGCCCGGATGTCGGCCACGTAGCTGGGATGGGCTGCGATGAGGTCCCCGGACGCCTGCGGATCGAGGAAGAACGGATTGGTCATGTCCCCGGCGGCGGTTGAGAAGACGTGGTAGGTCCCCTTCCTCAGAGAAGCGCCCGAATCGACGAACGAATCGTCGATCACCTCCAGTACGCGCTCGTAATCCTGCTGGTAGGCCGCTACGCGCGCAGCAAGGGCCCGGTTAAATGTCCGGAAGGCGGCGGTCGAATGGAACCCGTCAAATCCGGACGATAGGGTGAACGGAAATTCGTCACTCCCCCCCTGCAGACTCTGGTTGGCCGCGTCGAGGGAATCCGCAATGGCCTGCAGGGCAGCGCTGTAGTCGACGACGGGTCCCGGCTCGTCCCCCGCCACGTCCACGCGGATGCCGTTGCGGAAGGTCAGATTCGCGTTAAGGAGTAGCTGATACCCAATTATGGTTCGGGCAAATCCCCGAACCGCTTCCTTCTCGGCGTCGCTAAGGACACTGGATGGGGCGTTGCCGGTGGCCTTGATCAGGATATTTGCATTTCGCACGACCCGGTATCGCTCCGCCCACGGCCGCGTGATATAGAAGGTGTTGTCGTCCAGTACCGAGCTGCCTCCTCCTAGCAGATCGGCCGTAAAGCGAGGCTCTGATCCGCTGAACCGAATGTATTCTCGCCCAATGACGCCGACGTCCGTGAGATACAGGTTAACGTCCGTCCGCATTCCGGCCTCGACGCCGGTCGCGACGTTCGCGATCTTTCCGCGCGTCGGATTCTCAATGGTTCCTTCCAAGCTGGGCCGATTCGGGTCTTCGCGCTCGTCGATACTTACGGAATCACACCCCGCCCAGAGAAGAACGAGAAGACCACAACAGACAGCGACAGACAGGGCTCGCAACCTCATCGTATGGAACGGGCGATGCGGAAGGCAGAAGGGGATGACAGAGCGATCGTCGTACATGGCGGGGAAAACGTTTCTTTTCAGCGGCGGGGGAGGAGGGGTCGAATCTACAGTCCCACGTTGAGGTGAAAGAAGAACTTCTTCGATGAGGGGAAGGGAGTCACTTCTACGCCGTTGGAGACAGGCGTCGCTCCAAAATTATTGACCTCCGGGTCGTAGCTCTTGTACGGCGTGATCGTCAGCACATTGTTGGCCGACACGCCCATGCGAATCCGCCGAACTGTGCCGTCAAAGACGCTCGTCAGGAGTCCCTCCGGAAACTCGTAGAACAGTCCAACTTCGCGTAGGCGGAAGTACGACGCATCCTGAACGAACTGTTCGGCTGACACGCCAACCTTATTCAGTCGCTCGATGCCGTCTGGCGTTCCGTCCCCGTTGTCGTCCTCGTCAAAGTCGGGCGACGTCCGGTTCAGGTCGAAGAGCAGCTCGGACAGGTTCAGGTTGTCACCTCCCTTCTTCCAGTGAGCGAGGACCGACGCACTCAATCCGTCGAAGAGCGTAACTTCGTTCGAGAACGACATTTGGAACTCAGGGGACGTGTCCCCGAGCTGAAAGACACCGTCCGGCGTGCCATCGCCGTCTCTGTCGTCAATTCCAACGATTTGCGTGGGACTTCTCCCCTCCTGGATCCGAACTTCTCCGAGAGTCGCCCCGAAGCCCCCGCCCACCGCCCGGAACGAAGGGACGGGAAGCTCCTTCACTTCTGAGTTATTCGTCCAGAAGTTGATCGTCGATTGCCACTCGACCGCGTCGTTCGAGACCGGAAGCAGTGTGAGTGAGGTCTCAAGTCCCCGATTGACGAGTTCCCCGGCGTTGATGGTTTCGAGTTGATAGCCGGTCGACGAGGGAACTTCGCGACGAAGGAGCTGATTGGTGATCGTCTTCTGGTAGACCGTAAAGCTGAGCCGGGCCCGCCGGTCGAAGAGGCCAAGGTCGAATCCCGTTTCGAGTTCGGACTGCCGCTCCGGCTCGATGTTTTCTTCCCCGCGTTGGGTCCCGACCAGGGTTCCCGCCTGTCCGTCAATGTTTGTGGCCTCAAACGAGGTGAATTTGGTGCCGAAGTTGGTCGTGTTTCCCGTCTGCCCGAAAGCGAATCGGAGCTTGAGCTGGTCGAATGCGTCGTACGTCCAGAAATTGAAGTTCGTAAGTCGGACCGCGAGCGACGCCTTCGGGAACACGAAGAACTCATCGACATCCCCGTTCAGCGAGCTTCGATCCGCCCGCAGCCCCCCAGTAGCAATCAACTGATCGTTGTAGTTGACCTCTTCCTGAAAGAAGAAGCTCCGATCGTTCTGAAAGGTTCGTCGCTGGCTTGAGGTTAGCGACGCTGCCTGATCGAGATTCTGTTGCCCCGGAATGAGGTCGCGGGCTACAAAATTTGTAAAGTTCACGTCGGAGTCGGCGGCCGTAAACCCACCCTGAGTTGTGAGGTCGAGATTAAGGTTCTGGGACTCATACTCGTGGATGAGCAGCGTCCGAAAGTTCGTAAGCAGCGAGTTCGTCTCCCCCAGGATGGAGGTGCCGGGCTGATCGTCATTCGGCTCGAACTGAAGTCGCCGAGGAAAGAGCCCGACGTTTTCGAACTGGAAGAAGTCGACTCCCCCCTCTCCTCGAAACCGGAGATTTTGGGTCTCCGTGCTGATGAGGTCATAGTTGAAGTTGACCCCGCTTGTGACGCGGTTCACCGTCTCCTCATTGGTCATCAGATCCCGCGTCTGCAGGGGATTGGAGGCATTGAACGGGTGCTCCGGGTACGTTCCGTCTTCCCGCTGACGGATGTCGACGAAGTTGGGCGTCGCCGTTAGCGAAACGCCGAACGTCGTCCCCGAGTTGTCATTTCCCGTCAGGCCGCGCCGCGTCTGGCTGTTGACGTAGTTGACCGTTCCGCTGAGGGACGCCCGCTCACTAAACGTGTGATTGATGTTCGCGCGGACCGAGCGGCGTTCGTATCCGGTGCGCTTAACAATGCCCTCGTCGTTCTGCCACGATCCCGAGACATAAAATCGCGTGTCCTGCGACCCGCCGCTTATCGACAGGGACGTGGTCGACAGGAGGCCCTCCTGTCCGAAAAGCTTTTCCTCGTAATCGATAAAGCCTCGACCCTCCTGTGCCTCCAGAAATTCCTCTCGGCCCCGCTCCCCAAAGGCATTCTCAGCCGTCTCGGCCGTGAAGTCGCGCATGCCCAATTTCTTCCGGATCGTTGTGACGCCGAGGGTCTGCGAAAAGTCGACGCGCGTCTCACCGGCTTCCCCCGTTTTCGTCTCAATAATGACAACCCCGTTGGACGCCCGCGCTCCGTAGATGGCCGCCGCCGAGGGACCCTTCAGAATCTCGATCGATTCGATGTCCTCGGGATTCAGATCCGCAATCCGGTTGGCGGGATTGTCCTGGTTGGACCGGTTGCCCCCCGCAGCGGCCTGGGTGACGGCGTTCACGTTCGTTGGAATCGCCGCGTTGCTCACGATGATGCCGTCGATGATGTACAGCGGCTGCGATTCGCCGTTGATCGTCGAAACGCCCCGGAGCCGGACGTTTACTCCTCCACCGGGAGCCCCGGAATAGGAGTTGATCTGGGCACCGGGAACCTTCCCGTTCAGGGCTCCGTCGAGCGTCTCCACATCAGTTCCGCCCGTCAACTCTTCGGCTTCCACCGTGGTGACGGCATTGGCGAGGTTCTCCCGCCGCACGCTCGATCCCAGTCCCGTCACGACCACCTCGTCCATCCCCACGACATCGCGAGCGAGTTCAACGTCAAGCCGCGCCTGCCCCTCCGGAATGGTCACCGCTTTCCTCTGATAACCGACGAAAGTGAAAACAAGAACGTCTCGATCGGCGGGAACCTGAATGGCATACGCGCCGTCGGGGCCGGTCGTTGTTCCGACGTTCGTATCCTCCACGCGGACGTTGACCCCAGGGATGGCTTTTCCGTCACGGGCATCCCGTACGACCCCCTCGACCGTTTGCTGGGCCTGAGCGGGGAGAACGGACATGAGAAAAAATCCCAGAACGAGAAGGCCAACCGAGATCCAGTTTCGAGGCTGCATAAAAGTGGGTGGTCCACTGCACGAGATTGACACTGATGCTAGTAGTTAAGGGACCTGCCGAAGTAGAATCAAGGTCAAAAACAACGTGCTTTGCCGTTTGTGTTATTAACTTGTAACGTAGAGTGGCGGCGTCGGAGATTATCTCGTTCGACCGTCCCGGGAGGCTTCTGTCCCCGAGTCGTAGTTCCCTCCTCGGAAAGAGGCCGAGCGTGCGTTCTCGCAGCGGCTCGATTTGGTCGCTGGTCGGTCGGGGGGCCCGCCGCCTGCGCCCCGGCCTCTCCATTTGGAAGTCTAGCGACGGCTCCGGATGTTAATTGTGCCCGCACTGTTCGTCTCGACTGCTTCCCCCGTGGCTACTTCCGATTCCCCTCAGGTTCTCAGCGTCACCGAGCTGACCCGCGGCCTCAGCGACCTCGTGGAGGCCCACTACGACGACGTGTGGGTGGAGGGCGAGCTGTCGGACTTTACGCGGGCTGCCTCCGGCCACTGCTACTTCACGCTCACGGAAGCACCTGACGCAGTACGTCTACTTTGAGCTGGAGGAGGGCATGCAGGTGCGCGTGAATGGGCACGCGTCGGTCTACGAGCGGCGGGGCGATCTCCAGATCCAGGCCCAGGCGATGCGTCGGGCCGGCAAGGGCGCCCAGCAGAAGGCCTTCGAACAGCTCAAGCAAAAGCTGCGGGACGAAGGCCTCTTCGACGCTGAACGCAAGAAAGCACTCCCCCCCTTCCCCGAAACGATCGGCGTGGTCACTTCGGGGCAGGGCGCCGCGATCCACGACATCCAAACCGGACTCGAACGGCGATTCCCTCCGGCCGAGGTGGTGCTGTGCCCGGTGAAGGTGCAGGGCCTTGAGGCCCCGCAGGCCATTGCTGACGCGATCGGGGCCTTTAACGACATCGCTTCGAGCGATGCGCAGCGCCCCGACCAAAGGGAGGAAGTGGTCTCCGGGCCGCACCCGGATCTCCTGATCGTTGGGCGAGGGGGCGGCTCCACCGAAGACCTATGGGCGTTCAACGAGGAAGTGGTGGCCCGCGCGATTGCCGCGTCGGAGCTGCCCGTCGTGAGCGCCGTGGGGCACGAGTCGGACGTGACGATTGCCGACCTCGTGGAGGCCCACTACGACGACGTGTGGGTGGAGGGCGAGCTGTCGGACTTTACGCGGGCTGCCTCCGGCCACTGCTACTTCACGCTCACGGA
>PXSX01000102.1:0-1264 GCA_003022655.1 Bacteroidetes bacterium QH_1_64_81
TCGGTCCTGGGAGGCGTCCTCTTGGTGTTTTTGGTCTGGTACTACTTCTCCCCAGAGTTCAAGGTCGTGGGGTACCAGCCCGAGCAACCCGTGCCCTACAGCCACGAGACGCACGTGCAGAAGCTGGGAATGGACTGCCAGTACTGCCACACCAACGTCGCAAACTCGAAGCACGCCAACGTCCCGTCGACGGAAACATGCATGACCTGTCACAGTCAGGTCCGGACGAAGGCGTCTTCGCTACAGCCGGTACGTGAGAGTTGGGCGGAAGACAAGCCCATTAAATGGACGAAGGTACACCACCTCCCCGATTACGCCCACTTTAGCCACGCGGCTCATGTGAACAAGGGCGTCGGCTGCGAGACCTGTCACGGCCGCATCGACAAGATGGGGGCGGATGGGGTGTACCAGGCAGAGCCGTTGTCGATGGGCTGGTGCCTGGACTGTCACCGGCAGCCGGAAAAGTATCTCCGACCCAACGACGAGATTACGACGATGGGCTACACGCAGCCGGCCAACTTCGTCGAGCGCAATCTGGAGCGCATCGGAAAGCAGGGAATCCAGCCGCCCACCAACTGCTCGGCCTGCCACTACTAGTTCACTTTCGGATGACGAATGGCGAACGGAAGGCTCCATTCCGGCCTCGGCCGGACGATGAGGTCCTCTTGGCCCGCCGTTTCTTCGCCATTCGAAATTCGCAATTCGACACTGAGGCATGATTGAGCTTGATGTCATAGATTCGGAAACGGCCGACGCGGATGCAGGTGCGGCCGACCGTGGCGACTCCGGGCCCACGTTTTGGCGCCACTGGTCCGAGTCGGAGACGGACGACCGGGACGAGGGGAACGACCTCACGGAGTTTGCGCCGGGGGACAGTGAGCCCCCGAGCGGGGCTTCGCGTCGCCAGTTCCTCCAGCTCATGGGAGCGGCCATGGCCATGGCGGGCCTAGCGGGATGTCGCCGACCGGAGGAGAAAATTCTGCCGTACGCTCGCGACCCGGAAACGGTGATGCCGGGCATCGCGGACCACTACGCCACGGGCATGCCCTTCCGGGGCGTGCTGCGGCCGGTCGTTGCGGAGAGCCACGAGGGACGCCCGACCAAGATTGAGGGCAACGGCGAGCATCCGATGGGGCAGAATGGCACCGGTCCGTATGCACAGGCTTCGGTGCTCAACCTCTACGACCCCGACCGCTCCCGGTCGGTCCGGCAAGAGGGGAGTCAAGCTTCCTGGAACGACTTCGTGTCCTTCTGCCGACAGCTG
>PXSX01000102.1:1368-2041 GCA_003022655.1 Bacteroidetes bacterium QH_1_64_81
CCCCGATTTCCTCTACAACACGAAGACCTTTGCGGAGGGGCGGCGCCTGGAGGACGTGGAGGACACGATGAGCCGCCTCTACACGATTGAGAGCCAGTACTCCACGACGGGCGGCACCTCCGACCACCGACTTCCCCTGCGCGCCGGGCGCATTCCGGCCTTTGCCGCCGCGCTTGCCGCAGAGCTCGGGGTGGGCGACGCCCCGGACGCCTCGTGGAGCGAGAAAGAGCGCCTCCACGTCCGCGAGATCGCGCGGGACCTGCAGAGGGCGGGCGAAAACAGCGTCGTCCTGGCGGGAGAGACCCAGCCGCCCGAGGTGCACGCCCTCGCGATGGCGATCAACCAGCAGCTCGGCGGCCTCGGGACCACGGTGACCCTCTTCGACACGGGCACGGACTCGATCCAGCCGCAGGACGAGGCGCTGGCCGATCTTACTGGATCGATGCGGGCGGGCGACGTGGACACGCTATTCATGCTGGGCGTAAACCCGGTGTACAGCGCCCCCTCCGAGTTGGACTTTGAGGAGGCGCTCTCGAACGTGCAGGACACGGTGCACCTGGGCCGCCTCCGCAATGAGACCGCTCAGGTCGCCCGCTGGCACCTGCCGCGTACGCACTACCTGGAGCAGTGGGGCGACGGGCGGGCCTACGACGGCACCCTTTCGGTCATCCAG
>PXSX01000103.1 GCA_003022655.1 Bacteroidetes bacterium QH_1_64_81
GTCGCTAAATTCGTAGCCCACCCAGCCGTGGTGGATATACAGTCCTCCGAAGGACTCCGGATAGATGGCGTACTCGGCGTCGAAGATTAGGCTCCCGTATGAGCCGTTCGCGCCGATTCGAAACGTATCGAAGGTAAAGCCACCATCCTGGAGTTCGTTGTTGATGGTGGGGCCTTCGGACGGCTTCCCGTAATCCCGGAAAAGCACGTTGAAGCGGAGCGAGCCGTTGATGCTCACGTCGAGGGTCGGCCCATCGTCCTGGGGGGCGGTGGCCTCGGCGCCACTCGATTCGCCGTCGGGGTTGTCGTCATTAAGAACCACTGCGGGATCGGTCGTGTCGGGCGGGGTCCCGCCGTCGTTGGCCTGGGCAATGGGTCCAGCGAGCGCCAGTCCAGCGCTAAGGAGAAGGGTCGTGCAAATGGTGGGGAGTCGATTCATCCGCATAGGGGGTTGATTGAAAGATGCGTGTAGGGGGGCGTGGAGGCCTGTGCGTGCCAGCGCCCGCCACGCGAATAGACTGAATCTTGGGTGTAGAGGCCTCATTCTGGGGCGCCGAGAATCAACCCGGGCGCACCAAAACAGAACGAAGAACTCCAAAGAATGCCCCCGGCCACACACAGCGACCGGGGGCGGAATGGACGTCTGTCGGGCTCGGGGCAAGGAGCCCGCTGCTGCTACATTTCGCCCTGCTCCGACATTTCAGCCTGATCCGACGAATACGTCGCGTCGTCCGGGAGGTACTCCAGCTCCTCGTCCGAGTTGGCGCACTCCTCGGCCTGGTTCATCCACTGCTCCACGTCGTCCGGGTTGTTCTCAATCCACTGGGCCGCGGCTTCTTCCTTGCTTACATCGCCACGCTCGTTGAAGGCGCTCATGAGGGAGCCCACCTGCTCGTCGTTCGCCTCAAACTCCTGGAGGAAGCACACGACCTCGCGGGGAAACTTGTCGATGAAGTCGTCCCCCACGATGGTGAAGATGTCCTCGGGCTGCCCCCAAATGTCGACGTTATGACCGGTTTTCGCGCCGTTCACGTATTTGATGTCGAACCGATTCCACTTCCAGTGCGGCTTCCAGCCCGCGACGGCAATCGGCTCGTTGTCCTCGATGGCGCTTTCGAGGGCCTGCCAATTGGCCGGACCACTGGCGGCCGACACGGAGAAAGCGTCGTCCATGTCGTAGAGCTCCAGGGTGTTTTCCATCTGGCCGTTAATGGCGGCGCCGGACTCAATGCCGTTGAGGGTGCCATCGAGCTCCTGTTG